>JASFWO010000094.1:0-4240 GCA_050049275.1 Flavobacteriaceae bacterium
TAGATCAATATGGAAATGACTGCGCACAATCGGTATCTATTCTTTACGGAGGAAGTGTCAAGCCTGCCAATGCCGCTGAAATTTTTGCCAAACCTGATGTTGATGGCGGTTTGATTGGGGGAGCCTCACTCAATGCAACTGACTTTGCAGCCATAGTCAATGGATTCAGATCCTAGTTTTTACTACGAAATACAATTTGTAGTTTCTCCTCATTCGTTGGGGACGGAACTTCTTTTGGCTCAACTTAGCCAGACGGTATGTGAAAGTTTTGAAGAAACCCCATTGGGTCTAAACGCTTACATAAGAAGTGAGGATTGGTCTCATTTCCATATAGAAAATCTTGAGCTTTTGTCTGACCCAAATTTTAAAGTTTCCCACTCAGTACACCGCATTCCTATGGAAAACTGGAATGCCCAATGGGAGGCGTCTTTTCAGCCCATTGTAGTGGGTGAATACACCATTCGCGCTCCTTTTCACCCACCCAAAAAAACATCCTATGAGTTAATCATTGAACCCAAGATGTCTTTCGGCACAGGACATCACCAAACAACTCGTTTGATGTTAGAGTCGATATTGGAGTTGGATGTTAAGTCGCAAAAAGTGTTAGACATGGGTTGTGGAACAGGGATATTGGCCATCGTAGCAGCGCAAAGAGGTGCCCTACATGTAGATGCGTTAGATATCGAGCCTTGGTGTGTGGAAAACACCATAGAAAACGCATTGAGAAACCATTGTGGGGACAAGGTTGTTGCAAGTTGTGGGGATATAGAAAAAACAGATTCAAATTATGATTTGATTATGGCAAATATCAACCGCAATGTGCTGTTGGAACACTTGCCATACTACGCAGAAAAACTTCGTAAAGGAGGAACTTTATTGCTCAGCGGGTTTTTTGAATCAGATGTAGAATCTCTTCATGAAGTTTGTATTCAAAACAACTTAACAAAGGTTTCAGTGGTTCAATTGGATCGTTGGATATGCTTAAAATATGTATCTTCATGACTGTGAATATTCGTTTCCATAAAAACGACGAGCAAACGCAAACCGAAACCGATGTTCTTGTTGACACTCAGCGAGAGCACGAAATCGTATTGTTTAATGATGATGTGAACACTTTTGACCATGTGATTGCTACTTTGATTGCTGTTTGTGAGCATACACCCGAACAAGCTGAACAGTGTGCGCTGATTGTTCATTACAATGGCAAATGCACAGTAAAATCAGGGAGTTATGCAGAGCTAGAACCCAAGTGTTTGCGTCTTTTGGATGCAGGCTTGAGCGCAGAAATTGTATAGGTTTTTCTTCGAAGAACCTGACTTGTTTGAGATTTAATACTTTTGTCTAAAAAAGAATGAAAAAGATTGCGACATGGGTCGGGGTTTTTTGTTGTATAATACCCTCATTGCAGGCCCAAAATAAAATTATGAACACAAGTATTTACCAATATGTAGTTTCTGATATTAACGGAGATGATTTTGATTTCAGTTCACTCAAAGGAAAGAAAATCATGGTGGTCAATACGGCATCTAAATGCGGCTTAACCCCCCAATACAAAAAACTACAAGCACTTTACGACAGATTCAAAGACAGTGGTTTTGTTGTAATCGGATTTCCGTCTAATAATTTCCTTTGGCAGGAGCCTGGAACGAATGAGGATATTGGTGCTTTTTGTGAAAAAAATTATGGTGTGAGCTTTCCAATGATGTCGAAAATAAATGTAAAAGGAAGTAAAAAGCACCCGGTATATCAATTTTTGACACAGAAAAATAAGAACGGCCTTAGAAATTCTAGTGTGAGCTGGAATTTTCAAAAATACCTTATAGACGAAGAGGGGCAATTGGTTGATGTTGTGAGTCCCCGAACCCAACCAGACGATGAAAAAATCCTTAATTGGATAAAAAGTTAAACATGGCAAAAAGCTTAGATATTCTTGCTTTTGGCGCCCATCCCGATGATGTAGAGTTGGGCTGTGGAGGTACTTTGCTCAAAGAAATTTCCTTAAATAAAAGTGTGGGCATTATTGATCTTACTCGAGGTGAATTGGGGACTAGAGGCACCGCAGAAATCAGAGATAAAGAAGCCGCCCAAGCAGCTGATATCTTAGGGGTAAAGCTTAGGGAAAATCTGGGTTTTAGAGATGGTTTTTTTAAAAATGATGAGGCGCATCAAAGGGAAGTGATCCGTGTAATTCGAAAGTACCGTCCCCGTTGGGTGTTATGCAATGCTCAAAACGACCGACACATAGATCATGGTCGTGCGGCTGCTCTAGTACATGAAGCTTGTTTTTTGAGTGGATTGCAAAAGATTGAAACTCATGACGGAGGAAAGCTTCAGGATCCCTGGCGCCCAAATCAAGTCTATCATTATATGCAATGGAACAACGATGCTGTTGATTTTGCTGTGGACATAAGCGGTTTTATGGACCTAAAATTAAAAGCAGTTCAGGCCTATGCATCTCAGTTTTACGATCCAAATTCAGATGAGCCAGAAACGCCTATAAGCAGTAAGAATTTTTTAGAAAGTATTCGCAACCGTGCGTCCGATTTGGGTCGCGTGCTGGGTGTGAACTACGCCGAAGGTTTTACCACTCAAAGACAATTGGGGGTGGGCAGTCTTTCAGATTTGATATAGCTGTAAAATTTTTTGAAGCAAATTGTAAAAACCCGTACATTTGCGCCCAGTTATGGTGGTTGTAGCTCAGTTGGTTAGAGCGCTAGATTGTGGTTCTAGAGGTCGCCGGTTCGAGACCGGTCTTCCACCCTTCAAAAACCCTTCGAGATATCGAGGGTTTTTTTTTATATCAACCATTATTTAGAATTTTAAAGTTGGCAGATCTTCTGCATTTAGTTCAGCTATTCTAATCTAATAGCAGCTTTTCAAGACGCTTTATTCTTTCTTCTTGCTTTTTCATCTTACTATCTTGCTCTTTAAGTGCATTTATAAGAACAGGCACAAGCCCTTGATAGTTTACTGACTTTATACCGTTACTTTCTGAAACAAGTTCAGGAAAAACCTTTTCTATGTCTTGTGCAAGCAAACCTATCTTTTGTTTCTTGTTCTCATCCTTTTTCATAGTGTAGCTCTTACCATCAATTTGTAATAGTTTGGCAAGGGTGCTACCAAGTGAAATGATATTGGCTTTTAGACGCGCATCAGAATTTATGTTAAGATTCCCTGCAAAAGTGGCATCACCATTAAACTTAACTACAAGTGCATCACTTCTAATAGATGTAAAGCCATCAGTAGTACCATTTCCTATTACAAATGCAGTGTTTTCTGTGCTGAAATCTTCTGCACTATCAGTAATAGTTGAACCTGCGTAGTTCAATTCCCCAATAACTAAAGATGACCTATCACTTGCTTGAGTAAGCCAACCACCTATTGTAGTTGAATACCTACCGCTTGCCTCTGTAGTTGTCCCCATAGCTATTGAACCCCATCCACTTGCAATTGTAAAACCGCCTAAAGCCACTGCCCTCATTCCACTTGCTTCAGTTTCCCTGCCCATAGCTGTTGAGTAAGTGCCACTTGCAGTTGTACCGTACCCCACAGCTGTAGAATAGTCACCACTTGCTGTTGTATTTATACCAAGTGCTCTAGAATTAAAACCACTTGAATTAGCATTATCTCCCATTGCAAAAGAGTGGCTACCTGATGCATTAGCATTTATATCTTGTATACCACTACCACTTGTTTCATAGAGGCTAAATGGAGAACTTGACGCTAGATTAGTAAGCTGTGAACCATCCCCTATAAATGCAGTAGCTTCAATTGAACCATCAACCGATAAATCGGAAGAAATAGTTACCTGACCATTTAAATTAGAAAGACCATTTACCGTTAGATTCCCACCAATTGTTGTGTCTGATAAATACCCAAATTCTGTATTAGAATCTTTTAATACTTTATTTTTTTGAGCTGAAAGGTTTAAAGAAATTACAAGTATTATTAAATGTGAAAATTTATTCATTGTAAAAATTTTAAATGTTAAATTTAAGTATTTTAACCATAGGCATATCACTTTTCTTAAGTTCAGCTAACTCCAATCCTCTTAAATACGTTAGATGTACATTTAAACTAGAGCCTCTTTTTTTAAAAAATCTAATTAAATTGCAATTACTAAGCTATATGTTATGCTCTTAAAAAGATCATTTTTCTTACTAATAGTCTTGGCAGTAATGACTACTTCATGTGCTCCTATGATTTATTACAATCAAAATGGGGAACTTATTACTTCATA
>JASFWO010000095.1:0-4226 GCA_050049275.1 Flavobacteriaceae bacterium
TGGTAGATTCGTAGCATGTTTCAACTTGACAACACATTGATATCAGAAGAATTGCTTGAAAAGCACTTTTGTTGTGATTTAAACGCTTGTAAGGGGGCTTGTTGTGTGGCAGGTGAGGCAGGCGCTCCTCTTGAAAAAGAGGAAGTTTCTATACTTGAAAATCTTTATCCAAAAATTGCACCTTTTCTCAATCATGCTGGCCGTAAAGCCATCCATCAACATGGCACATCCATTAGTGCTTCTGACGGAAGTCTGGAAACCCCTTTGGTTGATGGGAAAGAATGTGCCTACACTACCTTTGACTCGCAGGGCGTAGCACATTGTGGCATCGAACAAGCATACCAAGCAGGGGAGATTGATTGGCAAAAACCCATTTCGTGTCACTTGTATCCAGTCAGAGTTCAACACTATTCTGCTTTTACAGCTGTCAATTATCATCGCTGGCAAATTTGCCATGCAGCATGCGATTTGGGCCAAAAAAATAAAATTCCAATTTATCAATTTGTTAAGAATGCATTGGTGAGAAAATTTGGTCAAGAATGGTTCGACGCACTTGAGCAAACAGCCCAAAATTATAACGGACAAACACACACTTGATGCTACACATCAAAACATCTCTATCTGCGCTACTCTCTTAGAGAAATGTTTAAAGAATTGAATATCAAGTAGTTACGTGAGTATGGGTGTTTACAAAAAGTAGGAAAAAACTGAACGAATGTTAAAAACTCTGTGTGTTTGTGAACAACTAACTCTTTTATTTTTCCAAAAAAATTGAAAGATTTGTGAGGTTCTTTTTTCACAGAATTTTACAAAACAATAACAAAACTATGACTGCTGTTGAACCCATTTTGCAAGAAAATAAAAATCGCTTTGTGATTTTTCCCATAGAACATCACGACATTTGGGAGTGGTATAAAAAACAAGAAGCGTGTTTTTGGACAGCAGAAGAAATTGATTTGCATCAAGACTTGACTGACTGGGAAAGCAAGCTCAATGACGATGAGCGTTATTTTATTAAGCATATTTTGGCATTTTTTGCTGCCTCTGACGGAATTGTCAATGAAAATCTGGCAGAAAATTTTGTGAACGAAGTCCAGTACAGCGAAGCCAAGTTTTTCTATGGATTCCAGATTATGATGGAAAACATCCACTCTGAAACTTACTCTCTACTCATAGACACCTATGTCAAGGATGAGACTGAAAAAGACAGTTTGTTTCGTGCCATAGAAGTCTTTCCTGCCATTAAACGCAAAGCAGAATGGGCGTTGCGATGGATCGAATCCGATTCTTTTGCCGAGCGCTTGATTGCGTTTGCTGCGGTTGAAGGGATCTTCTTTTCTGGTGCATTTTGCTCTATTTTTTGGCTTAAAAAACGAGGGCTGATGCCTGGACTGACTTTTTCAAATGAGTTAATCTCTCGTGATGAAGGCATGCACTGTGACTTTGCCGTTCACTTACACAACAAGCACTTGGCAAATAAAGTTCCGCCTGCACGCATACGCGAAATTATCTTGGATGCACTATCGATTGAGCGTGAGTTTGTCACCGAATCACTTCCTGTGAGCTTGATAGGCATGAATGCCAAACTAATGACCCAATACCTTGAATTTGTAACTGACCGATTGTTGGTAGAATTAGGACTCGAAAAAGAGTACAATGTAACCAACCCATTCGATTTTATGGACATGATTTCGCTTCAAGGAAAAACCAACTTCTTCGAAAAGCGCGTGTCTGAATATCAGAAAGCGGGTGTGATCAAACAAGAAACAGAAGAAACAGAAAAGTACAGCTTCGACGAAGATTTTTAAGTACCGTTCACCGTTTCTGGCTTATAATACTGTCATCCCTTTTGGGCTACAATATTGTTTGCCGACAAACCATTAAGACCTAAGAAAAATGTATGTAGTAAAAAGAGATGGGCGCAAAGAACCCATAATGTTCGACAAAATTACAGCACGCGTCCGTAAACTCTGTTATGGGCTCAACAACCTAGTAGACCCAGTAAAAGTAGCCATGCGCGTCATCGAGGGATTGTATGACGGGGTAACTACTTCTGAATTGGACAACCTTGCGGCTGAGACAGCCGCAACGATGACAACCACTCATCCAGATTACGCTCTTTTGGCTGCCAGAATATCAGTGTCTAACCTTCACAAGAACACAAAAAAATCTTTTTCCGAAACCATGACAGATCTCTATGAGTATGTCAATCCACGTACTGAAAAAAAAGCCTCTTTGATTGCAGACGATGTGTTCAAAGTGATGAAGGACAACGCCGAATTACTGGATTCGACCATTATCTACAATCGCGACTTTGGGTACGACTATTTTGGGTTTAAAACACTCGAGCGTTCCTATCTTTTGAAAATCAATGGTCAGATTGCAGAACGCCCCCAACACATGTTGATGCGCGTTTCTATTGGAATCCATTTAGACGATCTCGATGCTGCTATCGAGACCTACCACTTAATGTCTAAAAAGTATTTTACACATGCGACCCCAACTCTATTCAACTCAGGGACTCCCAAGCCACAAATGTCTTCATGCTTTTTGTTGACCATGCGCGACGACAGTATAGATGGCATCTATGACACACTTAAACAAACTGCAAAAATCTCTCAGTCTGCTGGAGGGATAGGTCTTTCTATTCACAACATTCGCGCCACGGGGTCATACATCGCAGGCACCAATGGAACTTCCAATGGGATCGTGCCCATGTTACGGGTTTACAATGACACCGCTCGGTATGTGGATCAAGGAGGAGGAAAGCGCAAAGGCTCTTTTGCCATCTATGTTGAGCCATGGCACGCCGACATATTTGACTTTTTAAATCTAAAGAAAAACCACGGTAAAGAGGAAATGCGAGCACGCGACTTGTTTTACGCTATGTGGATTCCAGATTTGTTTATGAAACGTGTTGAGGAGAACTCTACATGGACCCTGATGTGCCCGAACGAATGCCCAGGTCTTTTTGACTCATATGGGGATGAATTTGAAAAGCTTTATACCAAATACGAGAAAAACAACAAGGGACGCAAAACAGTTAAAGCACGTGAGTTGTGGGAGAAAATCCTTGAATCTCAAATTGAAACAGGAACCCCATATATGCTGTATAAAGACGCTGCCAACCGCAAGTCTAATCAGAAAAATTTGGGGACCATCCGATCTTCTAACCTTTGCACAGAAATTTTAGAATACACCTCTAAAGACGAGGTAGCGGTGTGTAATTTAGCCTCGATTGCGTTGCCTATGTTTGTCAAAGACGGCGCTTTTGATCATCAAGAACTTTATGATGTTACGGTTCGGGCAACCAAAAACCTAAACAAGGTCATTGACCGCAATTATTATCCAGTAAAAGAAGCCGAAAACTCCAATTTCCGCCATCGACCTGTTGGCTTGGGTGTTCAAGGATTAGCGGACACCTTCATAAAGTTGCGCATGCCTTTTACTTCCGACGAAGCCAAAGCGCTTAATCAAGAAATCTTTGAGACTTTATATTTTGCTGCCTTAACAGCGTCTAAAGATCTTGCCAAAGCAGAAGGGCCTTATGAATCCTACAAAGGATCACCTATTTCAGAAGGAGAATTTCAGCACAACCTTTGGGGGATTAAAGATGAGGAACTCAGTGGTCGTTGGGATTGGGCCAAGTTGCGCAAAGATGTCAAAAAACACGGGGTCCGGAACTCTCTGTTGGTAGCACCTATGCCTACCGCATCAACCTCTCAAATATTAGGAAACAATGAGTGCTTTGAGCCTTATACATCCAACATTTATACGCGACGCGTCCTCTCTGGAGAGTTTATTGTAGTCAATAAACATTTGTTGGAAGATTTAGTACGTTTAGGCTTATGGAACGAAGACCTTAAACAAGAACTGATGCGCGCCAATGGTTCTGTACAACAGATCGATATCATTCCTGAAGACATCAAAGAGCTTTATAAAACTGCTTGGGAGTTGAGTATGAAAGACATCATCGACATGTCTCGACAAAGAGGTTACTTTATTGACCAGTCGCAATCGCTCAACCTGTTTATGGAGGGAGCTACTATGTCCAAATTAACCTCTATGCATTTCTATGCCTGGAAGTCGGGACTAAAGACAGGAATGTACTACTTAAGAACCAAGTCGGCAGTAGATGCTATTAAGTTTACTCTTGAGAAAAAACAGGCACAACCCGCCAAAAAAGCGGAAACCGCAGCATCGACCGTAGTTGCGGAGCCTTTGTC
>JASFWO010000096.1:0-4219 GCA_050049275.1 Flavobacteriaceae bacterium
TTTTTATTTCATTTTCAATCTAAATTTTGAGTATCATGTTTCTAAAAACCCGTTTATTTTGCATCTATTTCTTTGTGTTAATTTCTTTTGCCCTCACGGCTCAAGATAAAGAACAAGATAAAACGCCACTCGAAACCGCACTCGAAGGTTTTGAATTTAGAAGTGTTGGTCCCGCTTTTATGTCAGGGAGAATTGCTGACATAGCGATTGATCCAAACAACGAAAGCATATGGTATGTGGCAGTGGGTTCTGGAGGCACATGGAAAACTACCAACGCTGGTACCACTTGGACTCCTTTGACCGATGATCAGCCTTTTTACTCCACAGGATGCATTACCATAGATCCAAATAATTCTTCGACAATTTGGTTAGGTACTGGTGAAAACGTTGGAGGTCGTCATGTGGGTATAGGCCATGGAGTCTATAAGAGTGAAGATGCTGGAGCTTCATGGACAGATATGGGCTTAAAAAAATCAGAACATATTTCAAAAATTATTGTACACCCGAGTAATTCAAACATCATATGGCTGGCATCTCAGGGTCCTTTATGGAGTTCCGGAGGGGAGCGTGGTCTGTACAAATCTACAGATGGAGGAAAATCTTGGCGTAACACCCTTTCGATCAATGATTGGACAGGTGTTACGGATTTGGTTATAGACCCCAACAACCCCGATGTTCTTTATGCAGCTAGTTGGCAACGTCATCGCAATGTGGCAGCCCATATGGGTGGAGGCCCTGGTACATCTCTATATAAAAGCCTTGATGGTGGTGAAAATTGGACTGAAATCGATAATGGATTACCCAAATCTAACTTAGGAAAAATAGGCATTGCTATTTCTCCTATTAAATCCAATGTTTTGTATGCTGCGATTGAACTAGACAGACGCAAGGGGGCTGTTTATCGATCTTCCGATGGAGGTGCTCGTTGGGTCAAAATGTCCGATACGGTTTCTGGTGGAACCGGCCCACATTATTATCAAGAGTTGGTCGCTTCACCACATCACTTTGATCGTATTTACCTTATGAATGTAAGGGCTTTGGTTTCTGAGGATGGTGGAAAAACATTTTACACGATGAAAGAAACCAACAAACACTCAGATAATCATTCTTTGACATTTAAAGCAAATGACCCCAATTATCTGTTGTTTGGAAGCGATGGCGGGATTTACGAATCTTTTGATGATACAGAAAACTGGAGATTTGTAAACAACCTTCCTCTGACTCAATTTTACAAACTAGCTGTTGATGATGCGGAACCTTTTTATAATATTTTTGGAGGAACCCAAGACAACAATACTCAAGGAGGACCTTCACGAACTGTGCGAAACAATGGCATTGTAAATTCGGATTGGTTTGTGCTTCTAGGAGGAGATGGTCATCAGCCTGCTACTGAACCAGGAAACCCCAATATTGTATATGCTCAATGGCAGCAGGGCAATTTGTATCGTATAGACCGAACCAATGGAGAGGCAGTTTACATAAAACCTCAAAGCCGATTGGGGGAATCTTATGAGAGATACAACTGGGATGCTCCGATTTTGGTCAGCCACCATAACCCTAAACATCTTTATTTCGGAACACAACGTGTTTGGAAATCTGAAAATAGGGGAGATAGTTGGACACCGATTTCCAAAGACCTCACAAAAAATGAGGAAAGATTGACGTTGCCAATTATGGGGCGTCAACAAAGTTTTGACAATCCATGGGATGTCTACGCAATGTCTACATACAATACCATTACCTCTTTGGCCGAGTCTAAAATAAACAAGGAATTAATTTATGCTGGCACCGATGATGGGATTATCCAGTATACTAAAGATGGAGGTGAAAATTGGTCTCGTATGTCAGTAGATCAATTGCCTGGAGTGCCAGAAACAGCCTTTGTCAATGACATCAAAGCTGATTTGCACAACGAGCAAACTGCCTATGTCGCTTTGGACAATCATAAATACGGGGATTACAGTCCTTACCTTTATAAAACAACCAATGGTGGAAAAAAATGGGTTTCAATAACAAAAGGAATTCCAGATGGGACAATCATTTGGCGACTGGTGCAAGACCATGTGAATCCCAACCTTTTGTTTTTAGGCACAGAATATGGTGTATATGTGAGTGTTGATCAAGGAAGCAATTGGCACAAATTTTCAAATGGACTTCCTACGATCTCAGTCCGTGATTTGGTGATTCAACAACGCGAAAATGATTTGGTGTTAGCCACTTTTGGACGTAGTTTTTATGTATTGGATGATTATAGCCCTTTAAGGGAAATTAACCCAAAGAGTGTTTCTCAAAGTGCAATGTCTTTTAGCCCACGTAAATCCCTTCAATACAATCCGATTCGTGGAGGGACCTCGAGCCAAGGTGCCTCTTATTACTCCGCCAAAAACCCAGACTATGGTGCTTTGTTTACCTACTACATCAAAGAGGGTCATCGTTCATTGAAAGATCAACGCCAAGAAAGAGAGAAAGAAATCGATGAGGATGACATCGATTTTCCAGGCTGGGAAGCTTTGGATGCAGAAATGGCTGAACCCAAAGCCGAGGCGCTCTTGGTTGTGACAGACACCAATGGCAATGTGATTGATCGCATCTCAGCTCCCCTGAAGAAAGGTGTACATCGGATTAGTTGGGATCTTAAAAAGCCTTTGACAACCATCGTTGATCCTGAATCCAAACAAAAAAAGATCAGTGCATGGCGATTAGATGTAAAACCTGGAACATATCTTGTCACTTTGTACAAAAGGGTAGGAGGTGAGCTCACTCAGTTAGCAGAAGCCAAAAGTTTTGAGGTGGTGCGCATCAGAGAGAATATTTTAAGCAACCCTATGAGCGATCAAAGAGATATGTACGTGCAACAACTTTTAGATTTGAATAAATCTGTGGATTTGGCCGAACATTATTTTGATAAAGCGAGCAAACGAATTGCCAAACTTGAAAAGACGCTAAAGTTTGTGAAAATGGATAAAAAAATCCTAACCGAAGAGGTGTATAAATTAAGAGAGGAACAAACATCCATTCAAAACATTCTCAATGGCAGCCCTTCTAAGAGTGAAGTGGGCGAAAAAGGACAACCTACTCTAGGATATAGGCTCTATTTTGCATCCAACGGATTAAGTGGCAATACATATGGACCTACGGCATTGCATATGGAAAGTTTTGCGATGGCCACTGAAATGTTCAAAGATATAGAGCCACGCATAGATAAATTCGTCAATAAAGTGGATCAGTTGGCAAAAAAACTAGAAGCAGCTGGCGCGCCTCTTGTTGTGGATTGAACCTTTGTGTGTTCGTGTAACAACAATCCGACAACCAAGTTGTAGCTTGCAATGCCTGCAGTTTGGTTGTTGGCTTTTAAATATTGATCATATGTTTTTTTAAAAACAGGCTCAAATGGGTTTTGATAATCCATCCAGAACTGTTGAATTTCTTTGTAATTTTCGAGGATTCCAGTATTTATTTTTGTTATGACTTCTTCATATTTTTTCCTGTCGCTTCTTCGTAACGACCGAAGACAATATTGCAAGGCTAATGTATGTCCGGCATAGCGCATATAAACATCATCAGAGTTCATAGCTACTTTAATACCTACAAAGTTTGCTTCTTCCTCAGCCGCATATCCCAATTGATGAGCTATTTCGTGGGTGGTCGTGGTAAGGATGCGCAATTTGGGTTGTTTGCTATTTACTTGAGCTTCTAGTGTAAAAGGATTGAGATATCCACTGTATCCCATATAGCTTAAGGGAATGCTTAATAGAGAAGCCTTTACATTCTGATGAGGGTAATCATAAAATCTTCGAATCGAATTTGTGGCAATGAGCAAAAGTTCTTCTCGATTATAGGGAATTACGACAGCTGCAGTGGAATCTACAGTTAACGTATTGTGAATTTCATTGCTAGATTCGATCAAATCAGTGGTAAGATTATGAAGTTCTTCAATCGAGTAGTTTTTTTTCATATTCCATATTTCTGACAACGGAGTTCGGTGGTAGTGAAAACCCCATTGAATGTGAAACATTAACAATATGAGGCTGGTGATTCCTGCCAAACGAACCAGTGTTCTCCATCGAAATATTTTAGACAGTTGCCAAAGTTTGCTAACTAAGTAAATGACGAATGAAATGTATAAAACATCCCCAATAGAAAATGGCACCCTCGATGTTAAAGCCAATGTTATAGGGCTTAAGTACCTATAAATACCATCTACGTAAAAAAGGTCTAT
>JASFWO010000098.1:0-4140 GCA_050049275.1 Flavobacteriaceae bacterium
TTTTGATTTTTTTAAACTTTGTATGGGTTTGCTTATGTCTGTATGCTTATTTTGTAGTAACTCCCTTACAATTTTATATTGCAGCTGGTTTAGTAGGGCTGTCTATGGGAGGCATACAAGCGTTGGCGAGATCTACTTATTCAAAGCTTATCCCTGAGACAGAAGATACCACTTCTTATTTTAGTTTTTATGACGTTTCTGAAAAACTAGGCATTGTTATTGGGATGATTTTATACGGAACAATCGATCAAATTACTGGAAGTATGCGTAATTCGATTTTGTTCTTTTTAGTGTTCTTTTTTGTCGGTGCATTGTTATTGCGTAGGATGCATAAAAAACAATTACAATCAGTTCATGAGTAATTGACATACTAGGTATTATTTTTTCGGTCAATAATTCTTAATTCACTGCTTGGCATGGATATTGAAAAGTTATATGAAGAAACTTAAATACAGAGGTAAGATCAGGAAGGATAATATATTTAACTGACAATTTTTCCCCTTTCCTTTGAAAACCGACAAAATGACACAATAGTTATGGCGCAATCAAAACTTATTTCACTTGCCAACCTTTCGTTAGAGGATTTAGAAGAAGATGCAGATCTGATTCCCTTAATGACGACTGATGATGAGGAGGTGATATCTAAAGAGCCCGTTCCAGATACGATTCCCATACTTCCGCTTCGGAATACGGTGTTATTTCCAGGTGTTGTGATTCCGATCACTGCATCTCGTGACAAGTCGATCAAACTGATAAAGGATGCCAATGCTTCTAATAAGCTGATTGGGGTTGTGACTCAACAAGACAAAGAAGTACACGCTCCCGATAAAAAAGATCTTTTTCGTGTGGGTACATTAGCACGAATTTTAAGAGTTCTTCAAATGCCTGACGGAAATACAACCGTTATCCTTCAAGGGAAAAAGAGATTTCATATTGACTCCTATATTTCTGAAGAGCCTTATCTAAAAGCAACTGTTACAGAGCTTAAAGAACATCGTCCTGATTCTGATGACAAGGAATTTGCAGCTACCATTGACTCTATAAAAGATTTATCCCTTCAGATAATTTCACAAAGCCCCAACATTCCATCAGAAGCTTCGTTTGCCATAAAAAATATTCAGAGTGATAGTTTTTTGGTCAACTTTGTCTCATCGAATATGGACATGGAAGTAGCCGATAAGCAAAAGATACTTCAAACCAATGATCTAAACGAGCGTGCTTTGTTGTGTTTGAAACACATGGATATGGAGTTTCAAAAACTTTCTCTAAAAAATGACATTCAATCTCGTGTGCGCAATGATTTAGACCAACAACAGCGAGAGTATTTTTTACACCAACAAATCAAAACCATTCAAGAGGAATTAGGAGGTGTTTCGTATGATCAGGAAGTTGCTGAAATGCGCTTACGAGCTCAAGAAAAAAAATGGTCCAAAAAAATTCAGGACCATTTTCAGAAGGAGTTGGCAAAATTAGAACGCATGAATCCTCAAGTTGCTGAATACGGTGTCCAACGAAATTATTTAGAATTGTATTTGGATCTGCCATGGGGGCATTATTCTAAAGACAATTTTGATTTAAAACATGCCCAACGCATCTTGGACCGAGACCATTATGGACTTGATAAAATCAAAAAACGAATCATAGAGCATCTGGCTGTTCTAAAGCTGCGAAAAGACATGAAGTCTCCTATTTTGTGTTTAACTGGCCCCCCTGGAGTTGGAAAAACCTCTTTGGGTAAGTCTATTGCTGAGGCTTTAGGTAGAGAATATGTTCGTATATCTTTGGGAGGTATGCGCGATGAGGCCGAAATTAGGGGACATCGCAAAACATATATCGGAGCCATGCCTGGGCGGATTATTCAAAACCTTAAAAAAGCAGGTACTTCAAATCCTGTATTTATTCTCGACGAAATTGACAAGCTGTCTGAAAGCTACCAAGGAGATCCCTCATCGGCCCTGTTAGAGGTACTAGACCCTGAGCAAAACACCGCCTTCCATGATAATTTTTTAGAAATGGAATACGACCTTTCTAAGGTGCTGTTTATTGCTACATCTAATACTTTGTCAACCATTCAGCCAGCCCTATTGGATCGTATGGAAGTCATTGACGTAAGTGGATATACACTTGAGGAAAAAGTTACTATTGGCGCAAAATTTCTTTTACCTAAGCAAATCAAAGAACATGGCATCTCTAAATCTGACATTAAGGTTAGTCGCTCCGCACTATCCCACTTGATTTCTGGATATACTCGGGAGTCTGGAGTGCGTGGTTTAGACAAACAAATTGCCAAATTGGTTCGCCATACGGCCAAGTGTATTGCAATGGAGGAGGAGGTCAAAAACTCTGTTGCTAGAGAAGATTTGGAAGCTATTCTTGGTGCTCCTAAGTTGTTGCGTGATAAATATGAAAACAATAAAGTTGCCGGAGTGGTTACTGGTTTGGCATGGACACGAATGGGTGGAGACATCTTGTTTATTGAATCCTTGCTCACTCCGGGATCAGGTGGTCTAAGTATAACTGGAAATATCGGCAAGGTCATGAAGGAATCAGCGACCATAGCACTGGAATTTATAAAATCCTATGCAGACCAATTGGGAATCAATGCTGAACTCTTAAAGAAAAACAATTTTCACATTCATGTCCCTGAAGGTGCTACACCCAAAGATGGTCCTAGTGCAGGTGTCACCATGCTTACTTCATTGGTGTCTGCTATTACCCAAAAACGTGTTAAAAGCAAGCTGGCCATGTCAGGTGAGATTACCTTAAGAGGTAAGGTGTTGCCAGTTGGTGGTATAAAAGAGAAGATACTTGCTGCAAAGCGAGCCAATATCAAAGAAATTATTTTGAGTAGCGACAATGAAAAAGACGTTGCTGAAATCAATCAAAAGTATTTGAAAGGGCTTCGTTTTCATTATGTCAGCCACATGCTAGACGTAGTTCGCTTGGCGATTACAAACCAATCGGCTGTTAAATCTTTACCATCGACCAAATAATTAGTCCTTATCTTCGTTATCAAATCGATTAGATTTTTATGCGATCGTTACTTCTTCTTGTTGCTTTTTTAGCAGTGCTACATTCTACCGCACAAATTGGAGGTGAGCGGACTTATGCTTTTCTTGAACTCGTTTCTAGCCCACGACTTGCAGCTCTTGGAGGAACTACGACTACATTATCAGACTTGAATATCGATTCTGGTATGGCCAACCCTGCTTTGGTGTCGAACCAATCTAAAGGACAGTTTACCTTAAATGTAGAGCCTTATTTTGCAGGAATAAATCGTGGTACTGCAGCATATGTCCTCGGTTTAAAAAATCAAAAAACGCTTCTAGTAGATGTAAAATACATACACTATGGATCTTTCGATGCCCGCAATGAGTTGGGTGAACAAACAGGAACCTTTACGGGTAGTGAGGTTGCTTTAGGTCTATCTTACGCTCATTATTTTTTAGCACCCAATCTCCAAGTTGGCATACGAGCCAGTGTGATCAGTTCTAAATTAGAACAATATCATTCTTGGGGTTGGAGCACCGACCTTGGTGTCTACTATGAATCTTTACACAACCGTATGCGATATGCACTGGTTTTCAAGAACATGGGAACTCAAATTACAACCTATGATGAAGTCTATGAACCCTTACCGTTTAGCATCCATTTTGGCATTTCGAATCAATTAGAACATCTTCCACTTAGGTGGCATTTTGGTATGCAACAACTACAGCGTTGGGATTTGGCGTATATCAACCCAAATCAAGTTCAGTTTGATTTAAATGGAAACCCTCAAGATCAATCGGTAAACTTCCTAAAGGAGCTTTCTAGGCATGTTGTTTTTGGAGCCGAAATGTTTCCAGATCGTCCCTTTTCATTTCAAATTGGATATAATTTTCTACGTGCTTCAGAAATGAAAGTTTTAGATCAAAGAAGCTTTTCTGGGTTGTCATTCGGATTTGGTATTAATATTAGAAAACTAAGATTTCAATTCAGCCATACCCGTTATACAGTTGCGGGCAATTCTAATTTTTTTGGACTTACTTTTAAACCAATAAATTGAAAAAAATCACCATTACAATTGATGGCGCTTCATCAACCGGAAAAAGTACCCTTGCCAAAAGAATTGCGTATCATATGGGTTACACCTACATA
>JASFWO010000008.1:0-12431 GCA_050049275.1 Flavobacteriaceae bacterium
TCTTCAATAAGGGTTTCAATATCCTGATGGGTCAGATTGTAAAAATTGTATTGCTTGTTTACATTGATAAACAAACCATTCCATTTGATAAACGGACCGAAACGGCCTTTGCCTTTGATCACATCCAAACCTTCGTATTGCGCAATTGGCGCATCCGCTTTTCGTTTTATAAGAATAAACGAAATGGCCTCTTCTAAAGTTACAGACAAGGGACTAACACCGCTTGGGAGAGAGATAAATTTGTTGTCATGCTTGACATAAGGTCCAAATCGTCCATTGTTAACCTCTACAGGCAACCCTTCATAATCCCCCAAATTTGCGGGGAGCTTAAACAAATCTAGAGCTTGATCAAAATCTATGGTGGTCAAAGATAAATGTTCAGGAATACTAGAAAATAAGGGCTTCTCCTCATCCTCAACGGTTCCAAGTTGTGCCATAGGCCCGAATTTGCCTAAACGAACACTCAACTGTCGACCTGTTTTTGGATCTGTTCCTAAAATACGCTGCCCTGTTTCGCGAGTCGCATTTTTTTTGACATCTTCTACCACAGGATGAAAGTCTTTGTAAAATTCTTTCATCACTCCTTCCCACTCAACATTGCCTGCTGCGATTCTGTCAAAGTCACGTTCTACATTGGCTGTAAATCCGTAATCGACCACCGATTCAAAATTATTGACCAAAAATTCATTGACCAAAACACCTACATCTGTCGGAACAAGCTTTCCTTTATCAGAACCTGTTTTTTCGATAAGCTTTTGCTCATCGATTGCTTGATCTTTAAGAACAAGTTGTATGTAGTTTCGATCTACCCCTTCTACTTTTCCTTTTGCTACATACTTTCTATTAAGTATCGTAGAAATAGTAGGTGCATATGTTGAAGGTCTTCCGATACCTAACTCTTCTAATTTTTTTACCAAAGAAGCTTCTGAATATCTGTATGGGGGTCTCGAAAAACGTTCTGTAGCCGATATGCGCTGAGCTGTAACCAAGGTACCCTCTTGAAGAACCGGCAACAATCCTTGATCTTCTTCTTCGACATCATCAACGCTCTCTAAATAAACCTTAAGAAAACCGTCGAACTGCAACACTTCCCCTCGAGCGACAAACTGTTTGTCATGTTTATCGGCATCGATTCTGACCACTGTACGCTCCAGTTTAGCATTGCTCATTTGAGAGGCTATGGTGCGTTTCCAAATAAGATCGTAAAGTCGCTTTTGATCATTTTCCACTTGCGCTTCTGAAAGGCTTAAGTTAGTAGGACGAATGGCTTCGTGAGCTTCTTGGGCGCCTTTGTTTTTGGTCTTATAAGTTTGTGTATGCAAATAGTTTTTACCATATTTTTCCTCAATAACACCAGCGGCCTGACTTAAAGCTTGGTCAGAAAGATTTACACTATCAGTTCGCATGTAGGTGATCAAACCGGCTTCATACAATCGTTGCGCATTTTGCATGGTACGACCTACTGAAAAACCTAATTTTCTTGAGGCTTCTTGTTGTAGGGTGGATGTTGTAAAAGGAGCAGATGGAGATTTAGACGCAGGTTTCTTTTCTAGTTTTGCAACAGAAAAAACAGCCTCTATGTTCTGTTCAAGAAAACCTTTGGCGTCTTGATAATTGGAAAAAGGGGTTGGAAGATCAGCCTTAAATGCTTGACCTGACTCGTTGTTAAAAACCGCTTGAACTTTATACGTTTTCTCCGGATTGAATTGTTGAATTTCTTGTTCTCTCTCCACCACCAATCGAAGTGTAACCGATTGAACACGACCCGCTGAAAGCCCCCCTTGAACTTTACGCCACAGAATTGGTGAGATCTCATAGCCCACCAAGCGATCTAATACTCGGCGTGCTTGCTGAGCGTCCACCAAATTTTGATCAATCTTTCTAGGGTGACTGATAGCGTGTTGTATAGCGGTTTGAGTGATTTCGTTAAAAACGATCCTTTTTGTTTTGTTTTTTTCTAGTTCTAACACATTAGACAAATGCCAAGCAATCGCCTCTCCCTCACGATCCTCATCGCTAGCAAGCCAGACAATTTCAGAGGATTTCGCAAGCTTTCTAAGCTCACTAACTACCTTTTTTTTGTCCGAAGAAACCAAATATTTAGGTGTAAAGTTTTGATCTACATCTACGCCCAGTTCCTTATCGGGCAGATCAGAAATATGACCATAACTTGAAACAACCCTAAAATCAGAACCTAAGAATTTTTCAATGGTTTTGGCTTTAGCAGGCGACTCGACAATAACTAGATTTTTAGGCATAATTGAAGATAATAGCGCACACAAAAGTAGCAGAATTATTTTTTAACCAACAAACATTGTCATTAAAACAGCTTCTTAGCAACAATAAAACACCATGTTAAAATCATCTATAAAATGTATTTTTGATCCATGTTCAAACGTGTATTCCCAATTTTTAAATGGTTGCCCGAGTACCATACGGATCTACTCTTAGGAGATCTTAAAGCAGGGACAATCACCGCAGTTATGTTAATTCCTCAAGGTTTGGCTTATGCAATAATTGCAGGGCTTCCTCCTGTTTATGGGCTCTATGCCGCACTATTACCACAAATTATATATGCACTTATGGGCACTTCTCGCCAGGTAGCCATAGGACCTGTTGCGTTAGACTCACTGTTAGTGGCCACAGCAATTGGATCCTTGTCCATCAGCGGAATAGAATCAATAATTGCAGCGGTGCTTCTACTGACTTTGCTGGTGGGGGGCTTGCAAATACTTATGGGAGTGATGCAAATGGGGGTATTGGTAAACTATCTTTCAAAACCTGTAATAAGTGGTTTCACATCAGCAGCGGCGGTCATTATAGGCATGAGCCAGGTAAAATATTTTTTAGGAATAGAGACGAACTCTTCTAATCAACTACAGCATATTTTAGCAAGTTTGTATCAAAATATCGGCAGCACTCAACTCACTTCAGTTATTGTATGCGCAAGTACCATCTTGTTAATTATAATATCACGTAAAATTGACCGAAGGTTGCCGGCGCCACTAATTGCCACTTTGTTTGGAGTTGCATTGGTTGCCATCACCCGTTGGGACCTACAAGGGCTTTCTGTAGTGGGGCACATCCCAGATGGACTTCCTGAATTTATAGGCACAGAAATTTCCACAGAATTGTTTGGGCAATTGCTGCCTTTGGCCTTTGCCTTAGCTGTACT
Source organism: Flavobacteriaceae bacterium (assembly GCA_050049275.1). Taxonomy (GTDB): domain Bacteria; phylum Bacteroidota; class Bacteroidia; order Flavobacteriales; family Flavobacteriaceae; genus UBA724. The sequence goes on from JASFWO010000008.1 coordinate 3,176, forward strand.
AGGATACATGGAGATTATATCTATCGGAAAGGGTATCGAAGAAAAAGAAGAGCAATTCAACATCAAACCCAACCAAGAGCTTTTAGCATTGGGCACCACCAACTTTTTCGGGGCCTTTTTTCAGTCTTACCCTATCTCTGCGAGCTTCTCAAGATCTGCGGTAAACTATCAATCTGGAGTTAAAACAAATTTGGCAGGACTGATAAGTGCCATCTGGGTCGGGTTGTTCTTGTTGTTCTTTACACAAACATTTTACTTTCTACCTATTGCAGTCTTAGCGGGCATCATTATCGTTGCTATTTTTGGGCTCATCGATATTCGATACGCTAAAACCTTATTCCAAACTCAAAAGGATGAGTTTTTCTTGCTAGTTGTCACAATGCTTATAACCCTATTTTTAGGCATTACTCAGGGTATTACACTAGGGGTATTGCTTTCACTGTTGCTGATGGTAGTGAGATCATCTAAACCTCATTATGCTGTCTTGGGGCAAATTAAAGGCACTCAATATTATAAAAACATTGAACGTTTTGAAAAGGACATTCTAATAGACCCTGAACTGCTTATTTTTAGATATGATTCTCAGCTTTTTTTTGGAAATCGAGACTACTTCAAAACCGTCCTAACGGAGGAAGCAAATCAAAAGGGCAGTCAACTTAGGGGCGTAATTTTGGTTGCCAGAGGCATCACATACATTGACAGTAGTGGACTGAGCACCCTGCAATCCATGATTAAATGGTTTCATGAAAAAAACATACGATTTATGGTCGCAGGAGCGATCGGTCCTGCACGAGACATCCTTCAAAAAAGCAAACTCGACTTGTTGATAGAGGAAAACAATTTCTTTGCAAAAACCAAAGATGCCGTTGACGACTTCAAAGGAGTGTCTTACCCAACAGAAATTCAAAAGAAAGTTTCTAATCAAACAAGTAACAAAAAATAAACACAGGCTTTTCTTGTCTTTAACAAAATGTACTTTTGCATTATATTTTATTTAAAATGAATTGGATTTATGAACCTTGGCCGTGGTATGTTGGCGGCCCAATGATCGCGTTGGTTATGCTGCTCTTGATGCTCAACGGAGGAAAATTTGGAATGTCTTCCAACCTAAGAACAATTTGTACGCTTTGCGGTGCAGGAAAATCAACAACTTTTTTTGACTTCGACTGGAAGTCTCAACGTTGGAATCTAGTGGTGGTGTTTGGAGCACTCGTGGGTGGATTTTTTGGAGCTCATTATTTGAGTACGGACACTGCTGTCGTTTTAAATTCCGATGTGGTAAATCAACTGCAGGAATTGGGGATTCATGATGCCGGGAAGTCATATATGCCAGAACGTTTTTTTGAGAATATTGTTTGGACCGATTGGAAGTCCTTGTCGTTGCTTGTCGTAGGTGGATTTATGGTCGGATTTGGTGCAAGATACGCAGGAGGGTGCACTTCAGGTCATGCTATTTCCGGGTTGAGCAACCTACAACTACCGTCCTTGATTGCCGTTATAGGATTTTTTATAGGCGGCTTATTGATGAACCATTTTATATTGCCTTATTTGCTATGAGAACCTTGTTATATTTTATTATCGGAATTGTTTTTGGGATCACCATGTTTAAATCTGAAGCAGCCTCGTGGTTTCGCATATATGAAATGTTTCAGTTCAAATCATTTCACATGTATGGGATTATAGGATCTGCCCTTGTTTTTGGTGTTTTGATCACACAAGCCATCAAAAAATTTAAAGTCAAATCCTTTAATGGAGATACTATCGAAATCGCTGACAAAGAAAAAGGCATCAAACGCTATTTATATGGAGGTGTTGTGTTTGGATTGGGATGGGCACTGGCTGGAGCATGCCCTGGACCTATATTTACACTAATCGGTGCTGGATATGCACCCATTTTGGTTGTACTTGTATCGGCGACTCTTGGTACTTTTGTTTATGGGCGCATAAAAGACAAACTTCCTCATTAAACTCACTTAACATTGAGATAATCAGGCTAAAACCTGACAAAATGTCGCTTTTTTTGTAACTTCGCTTTTTCAAAAGAAAATCCGAATGAGCCAGCTCCATACTGATGTTGTGAAAAACCCCAACCAATACAATGGCGATGTATTGGCAGAAAACAACTCCACATCGGGTGAAAAGAAATTATATATCGAGAGTTATGGCTGTCAAATGAATTTTTCTGACAGTGAGATTGTCGCTTCTATTCTGTCTGATGCAGGCTATGCTACTACCCAAAAAATTGATGAAGCCGACTTGGTGCTCGTCAACACTTGTTCTATCAGAGAAAAAGCCGAACAAACCGTTCGCAATCGTTTGGAACATTTTAATGGCGCTAAGAAAGCCAACCCTAACATAAAAGTTGGGGTTCTAGGATGCATGGCCGAAAGACTCAAAAGCAAATTTCTAGAAGAAGAAAAAATCGTAGACTTAGTTGTAGGTCCCGATGCCTACAAGGACTTACCAAATCTACTTAAAGAAGTAGAAATAGGACGAGATGCCGTAAACGTAATCCTATCTAAGGAAGAGACCTACGGAGATATAAGCCCTGTACGTTTACAAACCAACGGAGTAACTGCATTTGTCTCTATCACAAGAGGCTGTGATAATATGTGTACTTTTTGTGTGGTTCCTTTTACTCGAGGACGTGAACGCAGCCGAGACCCAAAGAGTATTTTATCTGAAATTGACGACCTAGCAAAGAGAGGCTTTAAAGAAGTCACATTGTTAGGTCAAAATGTAGACAGCTATCTATGGTATGGTGGGGGGCCCAAAAAAGAATTCAGTAGAGCATCTGAGCTTCAACAAAAAACAGCCATTCATTTTCATCAACTCTTAGACATGGTGGCCGTTGCGCAACCCAAAATGCGGTTCCGCTTTTCTACATCCAATCCCCAAGACATGACCAGAGATCTATTGCATACTATGGCAAAGCACTCCAATATTTGCAATTATATACATCTGCCCGTACAGTCAGGGAGCGACAACATTTTAAAAGCCATGAATCGTCAACATACTAGAGCAGAGTATATACAGCTCATCGATGACATTCGGCGTATTGTCCCCGACTGTGGCATCTCTCAAGACATGATCGCTGGTTTTCCAGGAGAAACGGAACAAGACCATCAAGACACTTTGAGTTTGATGGATTATGTTAAATATGATTTTGGGTTTATGTTTATGTATTCAGAGCGCCCAGGCACTCCTGCAGCCAAAAAACTTCAAGACAATGTTCCTGAACCCATCAAAAAACAACGACTACAAGAGATTGTAGCCTTACAACAACAGCACGGACTTTGGCGCACTCGTCAGTTTGTTGGTAAAACCGTTGAGGTACTGATAGAAAAAGTTTCCAAAAAATCGGATCTACATTGGAGTGGGCGTAATCAGCAAAACACAGTTGTGGTATTTCCTAAAGAACATTATCAAATCGGAGATTTTGTTGAAGTTCTCATCACAGACTGTACCTCAGCAACTTTGATAGGTAAAGCAGTATCATCATGAGCAATATTCAAAACATCAAACAGCGTTTTGGCATCATAGGTAATGATGCTCAGCTCAACCGTGCCATCGGAAAAGCCATTCGAGTAGCACCTACAGATATTTCTGTATTGGTCACTGGAGAAAGTGGTGTAGGCAAAGAAAGTGTGCCTCGCATCATTCATCAGTTATCCCTACGAAAGCATGGCAAATTGATAGCTGTCAATTGTGGTGCCATCCCTGAAGGGACGATCGATTCTGAACTTTTTGGGCACGAAAAAGGGGCTTTTACAGGCGCTACCTCTACAAGAAGTGGTTACTTTGAAGAAGCAGATGGTGGGACAATATTTTTAGATGAAGTTGGTGAATTACCCCTGACAACCCAAGTCCGATTGTTACGCGTATTAGAAAATGGGGAATTTATTAAGGTTGGATCTTCAAAAGTTCAAAAAACAGATGTTCGGATCGTTGCTGCCACCAATCTAAATATGATTGAAGCCATTCAAAAAGGAAAATTTAGGGAGGATTTATATTATCGATTGAGCACCGTTGAGATTGTATTGCCTCCACTTAGAGATCGAAAAGAAGACATTCACTTACTGTTTCGAAAATTTGCGTCAGATTTTGCCCAGAAGTACCGAATGCCAACCATAAGATTAGACGAATCCGCTCAACGACTTTTGGAGCGCCAACGTTGGAGTGGAAACATACGTCAATTGAGAAATGTTGCCGAGCAACTTTCCGTACTTGAACAAGAACGCGCCATAAGTGAAGAGGTGCTAAGGTTGTATCTCCCTTCTCAAGAAACGCACCTTCCCGCAGTCATTGGGTCAGAAAAGAAAGATTCGGACTTTGGATCTGAACGTGAAATATTGTACAAGGTATTGTTTGATATGAAATCCGATCTAAATGATCTCAAACAACTCACTCTTGAATTGATGAATGAAGCCAATTCGGATCAAGTACGCAGAGATAACGAAGGTCTTATTGAAAAAATATACGGTGAGACTCCAACTCATAACGAAGGATTGCTAGCATTGGAGCAGCCACGAAAAGAAATACAGCCCCAACAAACTGATGACAGGTATGATTTTGCTGAGGAAATACAAGAAGAGGAAACCCTCAGCTTACAAGACAAAGAGCTAGAGCTTATCATCAAAGCTTTAGACCGAAATAATGGTAAAAGAAAAGCCGCAGCTGCGGAGCTTGGCATTTCTGAAAGAACACTTTATCGTAAAATCAAACAATTTGATATCGAAAGCTAACATAAAATCTTTAATCACTTCGATCTTTTTGATCAGCATGTTGATGTGCTGTAAATTTTACTCCTTTACAGGAGCTTCCATTCCAGATGGAGCAGAAACAGTGATGGTCAACATGTTCGTCAACAACTCGGCCAATTCCATTGGCTCCACTTTTGAGGCAGGATTAGATCGTGATTTCACCAATACTTTGCAGGAAGTGCTAATCAATCAAACCAACCTTCAACTTACTGGTGTTAATGGAGATCTTATTTACGAAGGGGAAATCGTGGAATACAGAGTCACCCCAACAACAGCTACCGCTCAACAAACCGCTGCTCAAAATCGCTTGACAATCTCTATCAACGTTCGTTACTTTAACACCAACAACGAGGAAGACGACTTTGAAAAACGCTTTTCTTATTTTTATGATTTTCCTGATACACAACTGCTGCAAAATGTAAAATCAGAAGCTCATGAGACTATCTTTGAGCGTATTACTCAAGATGTTTTTAACGAATCATTGGCTAAATGGTAAACAACAAAGCATCCCTTTTACAACTTCGAGTAATGGCCCAAGAGTCTCCTGAAAAAGCTCTGTCAGAACTCAATAGTCTGATTGAAACCTTCCCTTATTTTCAAGCGGCCCGCGTGTTAGAACTCGATATTCTAAAAGAATGCAACCATAAAAGATATAAAAAAGCTTTGCGTCTTTGCGCGCTTCAAACTTCTTACAGAGATGTTTTATATGAACATCTTGAAAACCAGAATATCTCAACAAAAAATATCCCAAAATACCCCAGTCATCCCTCAGAAGAAAATTCATTTTTGACATGGCTAGATTGGATAAACAATCAAACACGAGAGATAACAGAAGAAGAAGAAAAAACAAACACAAAATTCGACTGGATTGATGACTTTTTGGAGCGTAATCCAAAAATAACAGCCTCAAAATCCGCAAAAAATAAGGACTTAACCAAAAGCCAATCGTTGATAACAAACGAAATCATGACCGAGACATTGGCAAATCTGTACTGGAAGCAAAAAAAGTATGAAGAAGCGAAAAACGCATTCCGAGTATTGGCTTTGAAATATCCGGAAAAAAGTGGTTTCTTTGCTGACCAGATAAAGCTCCTCGAAGCTGAAATGGCATCAAAATAATACTTATGAGCACCTTTTCAATTTTTCTAGCACTTATTATTGTAGTGTCTTTTCTGTTAATTCTTGTTGTGATGGTTCAAAACCCCAAGGGCGGAGGTCTTTCCTCAGCTTTTGGAGGGGGCGGTCAACAGCTTGGCGGCGTTCAAAAAACCACCGATTTTCTAGATCGCAGCACATGGATATTGGCAACTTTGTTATTGGTTCTTATCCTCTTGGCCAACTCAACAGTATCTCGTAACAGCGAACTTTCAGAGTCCAGCCTCATCAATGAAGAAGCTACAGAAGCTGTAATTCCTGAGGAAATACCGGAAACTTTGCCCGAAATTCCTGTTCAAAAGGAAGAAGAATAAGTCTTTACAACATCATAAATGCCATAATGTCATATTCTTGGCAGCAACCAAAAGTTATTTGGTGAATGGCATGATTCATGCTTTAAAAAAGAAAAAACAAAATAAAATGAGTAACGTTAATATCAAACCTCTAGCAGACCGTGTGTTGATTTTGCCTTTAGAAGCAGAAACCAAAACCGCCTCTGGGATCATCATCCCAGACACTGCAAAAGAAAAACCTCAAAAAGGATCTGTAGTCGCTGTAGGTCCTGGCACCAATGACGCACCAGTAACCGTTAAGGTTGGAGATACCGTTCTATATGGAAAATATGCTGGTACTGAACTTAAGCTTGAGAGCGTAGATTATCTAATAATGCGTGAGAGCGATATTCTTGCAATTGTTTAATATTTAATTTTAAGAAAAATGGCAAAAGACATTCAATTTGATGTACAAGCACGAGAAGGCCTTAAACGAGGTGTAGATGCTTTGGCAAATGCTGTAAAAGTAACTCTTGGACCTAAAGGGCGTAATGTTATTATTGGCAAATCATTTGGCGGCCCTCAAGTAACAAAAGACGGGGTAACTGTAGCTAAGGAAATAGAACTCGAAGATGCACTTGAAAACATGGGTGCTCAAATGGTTAAGGAAGTAGCTTCCAAAACCAATGACTTAGCAGGTGACGGAACCACAACAGCCACTATTCTTGCCCAAGCCATTGTTAGAGAGGGTCTCAAAAATGTAGCCGCAGGTGCCAACCCTATGGACCTAAAAAGAGGAGTTGACAAAGCGGTAGAAGCGATTGTTGGAGACCTTAACAAACAAGCTGTTGAAGTTGGCAACTCATCTGAAAAAATAAAACAAGTAGCCTCTATTTCAGCTAATAATGATGAAACCATCGGAAGCCTGATTACCGAAGCTTTTGAAAAAGTTGGTAAAGAAGGGGTTATTACTGTTGAGGAAGCCAAAGGAACCGACACATATGTTGATGTTGTAGAAGGAATGCAATTCGATAGAGGATATTTATCTCCTTATTTCGTAACAAATCCTGATAAAATGGAGGCTGATTTGGAAAGTCCTTACATCCTGCTTTACGACAAAAAAATCTCTACTATGAAGGATTTACTTCCTGTTTTAGAGCCCGTTGCTCAAAGCGGAAAGCCCTTATTGGTCATCGCAGAAGATGTAGATGGAGAAGCTTTAGCCACATTAGTGGTAAACAAGTTGCGTGGTGCTTTAAAAATCGCTGCTGTTAAAGCTCCGGGGTTTGGCGACCGACGCAAAGCCATGCTCGAAGACATCGCAATTCTAACAGGAGGTACTGTTATTTCTGAAGAGCGTGGTTTTACTTTAGAAAACACAACCATCGACATGTTGGGAACTGCTGAAAAAGTAACCATAGACAAGGACAACACAACCGTTGTCAATGGTGCTGGAGATGGAGAAAACATCAAGGCTCGTGTAAACCAAATCAAAGCACAAATCGAATCCACAACATCTGACTACGATCGTGAAAAACTACAAGAACGTTTGGCCAAGTTAGCTGGTGGAGTTGCAGTCCTTTATGTAGGTGCAGCCTCTGAAGTAGAGATGAAAGAGAAAAAAGATCGTGTAGATGATGCACTTCATGCTACTCGAGCTGCAGTAGAAGAAGGTATTGTCTCTGGAGGAGGGGTTGCTCTTCTCAATGCAAGAAAAGCCATTGGCAAACTCAAATCTGATAATGCAGACGAAACTACAGGAACACAAATTGTATACAACGCAGTTGAAGCACCATTAAGAACGATCGTAACCAACGCAGGTGGTGAAGGATCTGTTGTAGTGGCTAAAGTGGAAGAAGGAGATGCCAATTTTGGATATGATGCAAAGTCTGAAGCTTATGTTGATATGCAAAAAGCTGGAATCATAGATCCCAAAAAAGTAACAAGAGTTGCTTTGGAAAATGCAGCCTCTGTTGCTGGAATGGTACTAACTACAGAGTGTGCCCTTGTTGACATTAAGGAAGACACCCCTCCAGCCGCTCCTCCTATGGGAGGCGGTATGCCAGGGATGATGTAAATCACAACTAAACAAACTGCCCACACGTGTGGGCAGTTTTTTTTTATCATGTACGATCAACTTTTAGAAGACATTGAACGATTTTTAGCCCAAAAACCTAACAGAACAGAAGGGTTGTCTTTTATTTGTGAACTCCTACATAGAAAAGTAGAAAAATACAGCTGGGTTGGATATTACCTGCACAGTAAAGAAAAACCTGAATTGGTTTTAGCCACTTACCAAGGGGCTCCTACGGAACATACTCATATCCCTTTTGGTAAAGGCATTTGCGGCCAAGTCGCTTTAAGTAATCAAAATTTTATCGTAGACGACGTAAATGCTCAAGAAAACTATATTGCATGTAGTCTTGATGTTAAATCAGAAATTGTGATTCCCTTAATAGTAAACGGAGAAAATATAGGGCAAATTGACATTGATGGACATGCAATTGCTGCTTTCAATAAAAATGATGCATCTTTCCTAAAAAAGGTCAATCGATTAGTCGCTTTGCATTTGTTTTAAAATCCCCAAATTCTCAAGCGTAAATGCGGTTGAAAATTGCTACTTTTGCACTTCTATTTTCACGCACTTATGCAAGATTCCGTTCAAATAAAATCAGCTCTGATTTCCGTTTATGAAAAAAACGGCCTTGATCCTATTGTTGAAAAACTTCAATCCCTTGGAGTAAATATTTTTTCTACAGGTGGAACTGCCGATTATATTGAAAAATTAGGCGCCAAAGTGACTCGAGTAGAGTCTATCACAGATTATCCCTCAATCTTGGGTGGTCGGGTAAAAACGCTCCATCCAAAAGTGTTTGGAGGGATTCTCAATCGTAGGTCCGAGGAAAACGATCAAAAAGAAATTTCTGAGTATCAAATCCCCCCTATCGATTTAGTCATCGTAGACTTATATCCTTTTGAAGAAACCGTAGCATCAGGAGGGACACAACAAGAAATTATTGAGAAAATTGATATTGGAGGTATTGCACTGATTCGAGCAGCTGCTAA
>JASFWO010000009.1:0-12288 GCA_050049275.1 Flavobacteriaceae bacterium
TAACATATTATCTATTAGGCGGACGTCGTCTACCCTTACCGAAATAAAAGCTCTGTATTGAACTGAAGGATCGTAGCTTGTGATTTTTTCAAGCGTCTGCTCGTTTGCAATTTCAAAATATTCGAGCCTAAAATCGTTCAAAGGCGCCAGCGCATGTTCAGCAACCCTATAAAGCTCTTCTGTGGGTGTTTTCCCAAAACCATTCTTAACTTCATTTAGAATGTTATATATAATAGCGGCTTGCTCTTTTTGAACCTCATTTAGTCTTTGATTTCTAGAGCTCATAGCTAGGCCGTTTGCCTCTCGAACGATAGGACAAGCCTGAATGTCAATTTCCATTTTTTTAGCGATTTGCTCAACAATTTTAAGTTGCTGAAAATCCTTTTCTCCAAAATAAGCTCGGTCAGGACCAACGAGTTCAAACAAATGTTCTACTACCGTGGCGACTCCTTGAAAATGACCGGGTCTATAAGCACCTTCCATGACCTTGTCCAGTCCTAAAAAATCAAATGTATCCGCCTGTATCTTTTCGGGATACATCAAAGATATACTTGGCACAAACACACAAGCCTCAGGAGCTATTTTTTGTATGGCCTCTAGATCAGAGGATAGCGTATGTGGATAATTTTCAAGGTCTTTGGGATTGTTAAATTGGGTAGGGTTTACAAAAATACTAATCCAAGTTATTTGGTTTTCTTGGGCTGCTTTTTCTATCAATGAAATATGGCCTTCATGCAGCGCCCCCATAGTAGGAACCAACCCCCATGGTCGAAGGTCAAAATGAGACTTTTTAAATTCCTCTAGCTCGTGGAGGGATTGGATGATAGGCATTTTTGCAAAAGTTTAACAGGCCCAAAAGTCGGAAATTCATAATAAATCGGTATAAATTTAGTAATTTTGCTATCCCAACAACAATATTCAAAAGAAGGCATTTTATGACAGGGAAAAGAGTTTTGTATGTTTCGTCTGAGGTAGTGCCTTATCTTCCCGAGTCTAAGTTGTCCAATATATCGTTCGAAGTTCCCAAAATGGTTAATGACCGTGGCGGGCAGACCCGAATATTCATTCCTAAATATGGCCTGATTAACGAGCGACGTCATCAACTCCATGAGGTCATTCGTCTTTCTGGTATGAATTTGGTGATTAATGATATAGATATGCCTTTGATCATTAAGGTAGCTTCCATTCCAAAAGAGCGTATGCAAGTGTATTTCATTGACAACGAAGATTATTTTAAAGGCAGAAGATTGACCAAAGACGAACAAGGCAATCTATATCCTGACAACGACGAACGCGCTATATTCTTTGCTAAAGGGGTGATTGAAACGGTCAAAAAATTGAATTGGGCACCTGATATCATTCATGTTCAAGGGTGGATTTCGATGTTGATGCCTCTTTATTGTAAGAAATATTACGCTGATGACCCCTTATTGGCCAACACAAAAATCGTAACGTCATTTTTTGACACCCCATTCCAAGATAGCTTATCAAAAGATTTATTATCTAAACTCGCTTTTGATGGAATTGACACGTCTGATTTAAATGGTTTGTCTAAACCAGACTACTTGGCATTGGCCCACAGTGCTGTTGAACATTCTGACGGAATTATCATGGCCGATGACGGCATCGACCCTGACTTAAAAAACACCATTCTTAATTGTGGGAAACCCACCATGAGTTTTATACAAGACCATGAATTTGAGGACAATTATGAATCGTTTTATATGAACCAAATCTTAAGCTAACCCTTGATGACTTTCCGCAAAAAAACCACCGTAACAGCGTTGGGCATTATCACAGGGCTGTTGTCATGCACCAAAGAATTTAATGATATTGATTCACAAATTCTTCCTGAAAGCTCTTTTTTATTTGAAAACGAAACTTTTCCAGTTGACGTTTCTCACCTTCAAATAGATGAGGTTCGCACCGACAATTTGAGTTTGTTTCAACTCGGGCATTTTGAAGACCCTGTTTTTGGTAAAACTGCTGCTCACTTCACCACTCAAATCACCTTGCCTTTATCGGGCATCAATAACTTTGGATCGACCAGTGCAAAAGTAGAATCTGATGGGTTACTGATTGAAGACAGCTTAGACAAACCTGCTCATGACGAGCAAGAAACCATAACAGGTGTGTGGCTTGAGATTCCGTTTGTGACCAACCAACGTGATTCTGACGGAGATGGTGTTATCGATTCGTTAGATGTTGACCCCAACGATAGAGAAAGTGATTCGGATGGAGACTCTTTAACGGATTATGAAGAATCTCGAAATCCGAACCTTAACCCTCTCGACCCTGATACGGATGGAGACGGCATTAACGACGACCAAGACGACAGCACAGTTCATCCAGACCCAAATGCGAATTCGTATGAAATCGATCTAGTTTATGGAGATACAGAACAAGTTCACTTCCAAGTACATAAATCTGATTTCTATTTGAGAACATTGGATCCAGATGCCAACTTTGAAGAAGACCAGGCCTATTTTTCTGACTTTGACTTATTACAACAAGGACTTGCCTCAACAGTTTTGTTTGATGGAAACATCACTCTAGATTTTAATGAAATTGTTACCTACAAGGAAGATGATCCTGATACGGAAGATGTAGATGAGTCTGAGGAAGTCGAGGAACGTTTGAGCCCCAGAATTCGGATACCCCTTCAAAACACAGCTTTGTTTCAAGATATTTTGGACAAAGAGGGTAGTAGCGAACTAGAAAATAATGAAGCTTTTCAAACCTATTTTAAGGGGTTGGTGTTGAGTATAGATGAGTCTAGCCCTGTGTTGATGCAACTCAATTTTTCAGCTGGACAATTGATACTCGAGTATGATTACCAAAATTTGGTACTGAAAGAAGACGGAGATGCTTCCAATCAAGACGACTATATTGTTGAACCTGCATCAAATTCTTTTGCGCTTTCTATGGGGGGCGTTCGCTTCAACTCCCTTTCTCAATCTGATCTTTCTTCCGAAGTTTCTAATGCCGTCTCAGGCACGGACAATCAGGAAAACATTTACCTTAAAGGGGGGCTAGGCGTGTTTGCTCAAATCGATTTATTTTCAGGGACTGAAGGCTTAGCCTTGCTAGAAGACCTTCAATCTAAACCTTGGTTGATAAATGAAACCAACCTGATATTGTATGTGGATCCGTCCAAAACTGCTTTGATGGGCAATGTAGAGCAACCCGAACGCTTATACCTGTATGACATGACCAATCAGCTTCCCATCATTGACTATGACACGGATAGTAGTTCAGGCAGTTATTCAGACCAAATCAAAACCAATTATGGTGGGATAGCACAGTTTAATGATGCGGGTCAAATTGTTTCTTATAAATTCCGGTTGACCAATCACTTGAGCAATCTTTTGAGAAACCCCGAAGATTTTGAAAATGTTCCTTTGGGCCTATCTGTTACGTCTAACATTTTAAATACCGCCACTACTACCACACAAAATCAAATGGAAGTCCCTGTTTCTATGGTGAGTAGCCCATTGGGAACGATTTTAGCAGGACCCAATCATCAGAATCCTGACTTAAGGCTTAAGCTAGAAGTCTTTTATACTGAATATCAGCAATAATTTTTATAAGATATTGAGTTCTTCCCCAACCATTTTAAAGCTTTCGATAGCTTGATCCAATTGGTTTTTACTGTGTGCTGCGGAAACCTGTACTCGAATTCGTGCTTGACCTCTTGGCACAACAGGATAGGAAAACCCAATAACATAAATCCCTTTTTCTAGTAATTTTTGAGCCATGGATTTTGCTAGGTGATCGTCGTAGAGCATAATAGGCACAATGGGATGGTTTCCTGACTTGATGTCAAAACCCGCTTCACGAATTCTTGATCGGAAGTATTTGGTGTTTTCCTTCAGTTTATGCATCAGGCTCATATCATTTTCAAGCAAGTCTAAAGCGGCCAACGAAGCGCCCACCAATGCAGGTGCGAGTGTATTCGAAAAAAGATAAGGTCTAGATTTTTGTCTCAGAAGGTCAATTACAGATTTAGGGCCACAAGTGAACCCTCCTGAACCTCCGCCGAGAGCTTTCCCAAATGTACCCGTCAATATATCTACCTTTCCCCAAACCCCCTTTTCCTCATGTGTTCCACGTCCAGTAGAACCTATAAAACCAGTGGCATGACATTCATCGGACATAACTAGGGCGTCATACTTCTTGGCCAAGGCACATATTTTATCTAACTGAGCTATGGTGCCATCCATTGAAAAAACACCATCCGTAACAATTATTTTTGTTCGACTATTCTCAGCGGCTTTAAGTTGTTTTTCCAAATCATCCATATCATTATGGGCATATCGAAACCTTTTAGCCTTACATAGACGAATACCATCTATGATGGAAGCATGATTCAGTTCATCGCTGATGATGGCATCTTCAGGACCGAACAAGGGCTCAAACAACCCACCATTCGCATCAAAAGCAGCCGCATAAAGTATGGCGTCTTCAGTTCCGAGGTAGGCAGCTATTTTTTGCTCTAAAGCTCGGTGAATATCTTGCGTCCCACAGATAAATCGAACAGAAGCCAACCCCAACCCGTAATGATCAATCGTTTTCTTTGCGGCTTTTAGTAAACTTGGATGATTTGCCAAACCCAAGTAATTGTTGGCACATAAATTTAACACATCTGATTTTTGCCCAACTCTAATTTCAGAATCTTGAGCAGATAATATAATGCGTTCAGATTTAAAACGTCCGCTAAGGGTGATGTCAGACAATTCACTGTCGATTCGTTCTGAAAATTTTTTGTGCATTTGGGAGTTGATTTTATGTGTTATATATTTAACTAAAATAAACCAAATCTTTAAAATATTGACAAATAGAATTTTAATTACAGGGGCTTTAGGCCAATTAGGCACTGTGTTAGCCAATGCCTTACACAGTGTTAAAGATACCTATGTGTTGGCTACAGACATTCGCAAGACAACTGAAAAGCTGCCCTATGATTTTGCCCAAGTAGATGCTCTAGATTACTCATCGATGGAGCAACTCATTGTTTCTAATAAGATTAATTGTATTTATCATTTAGTAGCGACTTTGTCGGCTAAAGGGGAGCAAAACCCTTTTATGGCATGGGACCTCAACATGCAAAGCTTTCAGCACATTGCAAAACTTTCTGTCAATCATAACATCCATCGTGTTTTTTGGCCAAGCTCTATTGCAGCCTATGGGGAGGATAAACATTCAAGCTTTGCTCCTCAAAATGCGGATATGAACCCGACGACTATCTATGGGGTTAGTAAGTTGGCGGGCGAAAAATTGATGAATTACTATTATATAAAATACGGCTTAGACATTCGGTCTATTCGATTGCCTGGAGTACTTTCATTGGATCCTCCTGGTGGAGGCACAACAGACTATGTGGTAGAGATGGTTCATGCGGCTCGACAAGGAAAGTCTTACACATGTTTTTTGAAGCCAGACACAGAGTTACCGATGATATATATAAAAGACATGGTACAGGCTGTAATGCGGTTGATGTCTGCCTCTCATATTTCTCTACATCGCACCTTTTCATACAATATCATGGGATTTAGCCTAACCCCTCATACTCTTGCTGCAGCGCTTCACAAGAAAGGTTATCCATTTTCACTTGATTATGCCCCTGATTACCGTCAAAAAATTGCAGCTTCTTGGCCTAAGTCTCTTGATGACCGCCTCGCTAGGTCGGCCTGGGGTTGGAAGCCAAAGTATAACTTAGAAGATTGTCTGACCGATATGTTAGGTTAGAGTTCTTTTCGCAACCTAGCTACAGGTGCCCCTATAATCTCACGGTATTTGGCCACAGTACGCCTTGCAACAGGGTAGCCTTTTTCGTTAAGTAAGTTTTTGAGTTGCTGATCGGTCAAGGGTTTCGATTTGTCCTCTTGATCAATGATTGTTTCGAGTGCATGACGGATTTCAATGGAAGACACATCCTGTCCTTCACTATTGGTCATCCCCTCTGAAAAAAAGGATTTAACCAACTTGGTTCCATAAGGGGTATCTACATATTTGCTATTAGCCACACGCGAAACGGTTGAAATATCCATTCGAATCTGATCGGCGATGTCACGCAGTACCATAGGTTTGATTTTTTGCTCATCTCCGGTCAAAAAATAGGGCTTTTGATAATCCATGATGGCCCGCATAGTAATAAACAAAGTGTGATTTCGCTGTTTGATGGCATCGATAAACCACTTGGCGGCGTCAAGTTTTTGTTTGATAAACTGTACAGCCTCTTGTTGAGATTTGCTTTTTACTTTAGAGGCTTTGTAACCAGCCAACATTTCCTTGTAAGCACCAGAAATATGCAGATCGGGTGCATTTCTTCCGTTGAGTTGAAGTTGAAGTTCCCCATCGGCAATCTGAATGCTAAAATCAGGAACTACATGGCTGTTTATTTTATTGTTAGACGCATAGGCTCCGCCAGGTTTGGGGTTCAATTTCCCAATTTCTTCTAATGCATCTTTGAGTTGATCCTCGGACAAATTAAATTTGACCAGGAGTTTATTGAAATGTTTTTTTGAAAACGCATCAAAGCTTGAAGTTAAAATTTCAAGAGCAACCGCAATCTCAGGAGTTTGGTTTTTCCGTTGAAGTTGTAGCATCAGGCATTCTTGTAAGCTCATGGCACCCACACCTGCAGGATCTAATTTTTGTACTAGATGTAATACTTGTTGAACTTCTTTTTCATCGGTGTAAAAATTTTCTATAAAAGCCAGATCATCTACGATATCCAACAATTCTCTTCTTATATAACCTGTATCGTCTACACTTCCAACCAAAAAAGCAGCGATCTGCTTTTGACGGTCGTCCATGTTAAAGGTGTTAAGTTGTTGGCTTAAATACTGATG
Organism: Flavobacteriaceae bacterium; assembly: GCA_050049275.1. GTDB lineage: Bacteria > Bacteroidota > Bacteroidia > Flavobacteriales > Flavobacteriaceae > UBA724. The sequence continues at coordinate 6,855 of JASFWO010000009.1, forward strand.
AAAACTTTGCCCACTTGCATAAGGGATATGTTTGTCATCGTCGTCAGGGCTGTGGTTATTTGCTTTGAGTCGGTAGTCTGGGATTTCATCATCGCTCAGGTACTCATCTATGTTAATGTCATCGGCCTCAATCACTTCGCGCTCTTCTTCCTGATTGAGTGTTCCGCTTTCTTCCTCTTGTTCGTTTCGACCCGTTTCAAGCGCAGGGTTTTCTTCAATTTCGCGCTGAAGTCTTTGTTCAAAAGACTGTGTAGGCAATTGAATCAGCTTCATAAGCTGAATCTGTTGAGGCGATAGCTTTTGCGATAGTTTTAACTGAAGTTCTTGTTTGAGCATACAAGTACCTTAATAGCATAAAGGTACAAAATACCACAGATCAATCCTCATATCTAGAAAGAAGCATTTTGCGGTGTACGTGGAAATGGGATAACGTCCCGAATGTTAGACATTCCTGTTGCAAACTGAACCAAACGCTCGAACCCTAAACCAAAACCAGCATGAGGTGCTGTCCCAAACCTTCGAAGGTCTAAATACCAATCCAATTCTTCTGAGTCGATATCCATATCCTTCATACGTTTTTTAAGAACATCTAAGCGTTCTTCACGTTGAGAACCCCCAACCATCTCTCCAATCCCAGGAAATAATACATCCATGGCTCGAACGGTTTTTCCGTCATCGTTTAAGCGCATGTAGAAAGCCTTAATGTTAGCAGGATAATCAAAAAGCACTACAGGAGACTTAAAATGTTTTTCAACCAAATACCGTTCGTGCTCACTTTGCAGATCAGCTCCCCAATCATCGATTGGGAATTTAAATTTCTTTTTCTTGTTGGGTTTTGATTGACGCAAAATATCGATGGCCTCCGTGTAGGATACTCGCACAAATTGTTGAGAAATCACAAACTGTAATTGCTCAATTAACCCCATGGTTTTCCGTTCGTTTTGAGGTTTGGTTTTTTCTTCATCGGCCATACGACGGTCCAAAAAAGATAAGTCTGACGAGCAATGTTCTAAAATATAACTTAAAATATTTTTGATAAAATCCTCAGCCAAATCTATATTTTGATCTAAGTTGTTGAAAGCCACTTCTGGTTCAATCATCCAAAACTCGGCCAGGTGTCTAGACGTATTTGAGTTTTCCGCGCGAAAAGTAGGACCGAAAGTATATACCTTTCCTAAGCCCATTGCATAGGTCTCAGCTTCTAGCTGCCCTGAAACGGTTAGGTTGGTTTCTTTTCCGAAAAAGTCTTGATCATATGCAATGCCTCCATTCTCGTTTTTTGGAGGGTTTTCAGCGTCTAGGGTGGTAACTCGAAACATCTCTCCAGCACCTTCAGCATCACTTCCCGTTATGATAGGTGTATGTACATAATAAAACCCATGATCTCTGAAGTATTGATGTACTGCGAACGACAAGGCAGAACGTACACGCATTACGGCAGCGAAAGTTGAGGTTCGAACTCTTAGGTGTGCTTTTTCACGTAAAAATTCAAAAGAATGTTTTTTAGGTTGAATGGGATACGTTTCAGGATCTGACTCGCCCAAAACAGTTAATTCATTTACTTGTACTTCATACTGTTGTCCTTTTCCTTGGCTTTCTACCAAAGTTCCTTTGATGTGAATCGCTGCACCAGTAGCAATTTGTTTAAGCAAACTTTCGTCGGTCTGTTCAAAGTCGACAACACATTGCAAAGTTTCAAGACTAGAGCCATCATTGATGGCAACAAATCGATTGGCTCGAAAAGTACGTACCCATCCATACAATTCGATTTCTTGATGTAAGGCTTTACCTTCTAAAAGTTCTTGAACACTGTGCTTGATCATCGACAAAAAATTCAGTTGCAAATATACTTCATTTTGAAAAGCTCCAAGTAGGTTATACGGTTTGCTCTAAGACTCTTCGTCGGGGATGATGTCAAAACGAGGTTCTTTGAGTGTGCGTTCGTTTGCAATACTTTCTTCCAGAGAAAGGAGTAAAGAAGGTAATAGGATCAAATTAGCCAACATGGCAAAAAGCAAGGTTGCCGAAACCAATCCCCCTAAAGCAACGGTGCCTCCATAGCTTGAGATCATGAACGCTGAAAATCCAAAAAACAAAACAATCGATGTGTAAAACATACTTACCCCCGTTTCTCGAAGGGCTGCATAAACTGATTTTTTAATGCGCCATTTATTAGCTTGGAGTTCTTGCCTGTATTTGACTAGAAAGTGAATGGTGTCATCGACAGATATTCCAAAAGCTACGCTGAAAACCAATATAGTAGAGGGTTTTATAGGAATCCCTAAAAAGCCCATCATACCGGCTGTTAATATCAACGGAATGATGTTAGGAATCAATGAAATCAAAATCATTCGGAATGAACGAAAAGTATATGCCATGAACAATGCAATCAATAAAATGGCGATTGACAAAGACACTACTAGGTTGCGTACTAAAAAACGAGTTCCTTTCAGATATCCAAGTGCTTTTCCAGTTAGGGTTACTTCAAAATTTTTCTCAGCAAAAAGTTTGGCGGTTTCTGAGACCAATCCAGCTTCAATGGCTTCCATTCGGGGAGTTGATACGTCTTTTAGCATGGTCGAAACACGGATGTATTGTCCCGTACTATCGATCAAACTGCCTGAAAGACTGGCTTCTCCAGACATGTTTTTGACAAATGACCCAATAAAACTGTTTTCTTGACGTGTGGGTAGTTGGAAGTAATTAGGGTTGCCATTATAATAGGTTTGTTTAAAGTATTTAGCCACATTAAGGACCGAAACACTCTGGGAGAGTTCTGGAATTTCGTCTATAAATGCATCGAGCTTTTCCAACTTATTAAGGGTAGACAATCGAGTGGCTCCGTTTTTACGTTCTGTATCAATCATAATTTCAATAGGCATCACACCATTGAACTGATCTTCGAAAAACCGGATGTCTTCAAAAAAGGGTGCGCTTCTTGGGAGGTCGTCTATAATGGTTCCTGAAAGTTTGATTTGATACATTCCTACTACACTGAGCATCAAAGCAATCACAGACACAAAATACACCCCAATTCGTTGGTGCCTTACCATTCGCTCCATCCAATCGACAAAACCTGTCATCCACCTTCTGCTCAAGTGAGCCAAGTGTTTTTTCTTAGGGATCGACATGTAGCTATACATTATGGGGATAATTAGCAGTGAAAGCACAAAAATCAACATGATGTTTATTGAAGCGACCAATCCAAATTCCTTTAACAATTTACTGTTGGTAAGCATAAACGTAGCAAAGCCCAAAGCAGTAGTCATGTTGGTCATTAGGGTGGCATTTCCGATTTTGGAAATTACACGTTGAAGCGAACGCGCTTGATTGCCATGTTTTTTAATTTCTTGTTGATATTTGTTGATTAAAAACACACAATTTGGAACACCAATTACAATCACAATGGGCGGGATTAGCGCAGTAAGTACCGTAATTTCATACCCCAACAGTCCCAGCACACCAAATGCCCACATAACCCCTATAATCACCACCACCATCGAAATCATTGTGGCTCGATAGGATCGAAAAAAGAAGAAAAAAATTAAAGTCGTCACAAGTGTAGCCACCACGACAAACAAACCAATTTCATTTAATATGGTTGCAGCATTGATGGTGCGAATGTAGGGCATGCCAGAAACGCGCACATCATTTCCTGTACCACGCTCATAGGCCGCTAATTTTGGTATGAGAGAATGGTTTACAAAATCTTGTCGTAAACCACTGTTAACAGCTTCTCTCTTTAAATAGATCAGTGATTGAACCACTTCATTTTCAGGGCTTACCAACAACCCCTTGAAAAAAGGCAGTTTTTCAAATAAGGTTTGTTTAAGTATCAGAGCTTCTTTATCGCTTTTGGGTTGCTGGTTGGCTATGGGCCCCATTTCAAAGCGTTGTTGGGCGTTGTTTTTTTTCAGTTCGCTTAGGGTACCGATTCCAATTACTGATGCTACAGCCTCATCTTCTTCAAAAGATAGCGTGAGCGCACTCCAATCATCTATTCCCTTTTTTGTGAATAAAGCGGAGTCTTGAACAGCCAAAACGACAATGTTTCCTTCATCTCCAAATTTTTCGACAAAAGAAGTATAGGCGATATTAAATGCGTGGTTATCTGGCAGAAGGTTGGCTTCTGTAAAACTGAAGCGCATATTTTTCCATTGCATCGATAGAAAAACAGTAGCGGCAATAATTAGTAATATAAAAAAAACACGATTACGCAGGATAAGAGAGGCGACAGCGCCCCAAAAACGCGTATTAATCCATTTTATCATAGCAACATTACGATCACAAAAGCATTATACAGTCATGATCTCTTTTTCCTTTATAGCATATTTTTCGTCAATCTGTTGGATGTAACCATCAGTCAAAGATTGTACATCTACTTCTGCATTGCTTTTTTGGTCCTCGGACAGGTCAAGTGTTTTGATTTCGTTGTTGGCATCTTTTCGGGCATTGCGCACACCCACTTTGGCATTTTCCGCCTCGGCTTTGGCCAGCTTGACCAACTCACGTCGTCGCTCTTCGGTGAGGGGCGGAATGTTGATGATTACGGATTCCCCGTTGTTCATTGGATTAAAACCCAAATTGGCGACCATGATGGCTTTTTCTATTTCGGGGATCATGGTTTTATCCCAAGGTTGTACAGACAGGGTTTGACCATCAGGAGTATTAATATTTGCGACTTGACTCAAAGGAGTTTGTGCGCCATAATACTCTAATTTTACGCCCGACAACATAGAAGGGTTTGCTTTTCCGGCACGGATGTTAACAAAAGATTTTTCTAGGTGAGCCAAAGCTTTTTGCATGGCTTCTTTTGTTAGGTCGAGTAGAAAAGTTAATTCTTCCATTGTAATTTATTTAACAGTGGTTCCGATTTGTGCACCTGCTACCACTTGTTCTAGATTCCCAGGTGTGTTCATGTCAAAAACTACAATTGGCAGATCGTTTTCTTGGCTCAGAGTAAAGGCAGTAGAATCCATCACTTTAAGCCCTTTTTGTAAAACATCTTTGAAACTGATGTTGTCAAATTTTGTAGCGTTCACATCTTTTTCGGGATCTGCATCATATACACCATCTACACGAGTCCCTTTAAGGATTACATCTGCATCAACTTCGATTGCTCGTAATACGGCGGCTGAGTCTGTTGTGAAAAAAGGATTTCCGGTACCTGCGCCAAAAATGACCACACGCCCTTTTTCTAAATGGCGAACGGCGCGTCTTTTAATGTAAGGCTCTGCGACCGCTTCTATCTTGAGTGCAGTTTGTAATCGGGTTTGCACGCCAGCATCTTCTAGGGCACTTTGAAGCGCCAGACCATTTATGATGGTAGCAAGCATCCCCATATAATCTCCTTGAACACGATCCATGCCATTGCTCGCACCTGCAACTCCACGAAAGATGTTCCCTCCACCAATGACAATGGCAATTTGAACCC
>JASFWO010000099.1:0-4078 GCA_050049275.1 Flavobacteriaceae bacterium
AAGATGACTTTTTGGGTGAAGTTGATGATGGTAAAATTCTTTTGCCTTGTATGGTCTTCAATAGGGTCTGCTTTAAAAGAGGGCGCATTGACTACCAACCACTCATGTGAAAACAATTTAAGCTCTTCCTTATTTGGTTGGATAAACATATTGCGTACAAAAAGATTAGACCAAGCATTTTCGGTCAATACACGAATGGATGTTTTGTATCTAGGGTCTGCACAGGCATATACATCGCGCGCAAAAAGTGTTTTGGATTCTATGTGCAGAATCATTTTTTTGTAGAGCTTATTGAAATCTGCAGTCTTAAAAGATTTATTGATCTCACCCCACCAAACTTCATTTTTTGTGATGTCATCCAAAACAATAAATCGGTCTTTAGGAGATCGACCTGTAAAAACACCCGTACGTACTGACAGTGCTCCGTTGTCAGCCAGCTCTGCGCCTTCATGCTTTATGGCATAATCAATCAACGAATCTTCAGAGAGTTGATAATAGACTTTAACTGTAAATGGACTGTTTGTAGAATCCGAAATTTGTAAGGAAGTGGTTAGAGGCATAGATTGGTTTTTTTTCAGGTATAACACTAAAGTATACCCGGATAGGTTACCAATCAAATGTAACAAAAAGATTGTTTTTTAAAGATTTTTATAACAAAAATCTTTTAACTACACAGCTGTAAATAAGGATTCCATTTTTTCACGCTCCTCGTTGGCGAGCTCTGCATCGACCAAGATACGTCCGCTGTGTTCGTCTGTGATGATCTTCTTTCTAGAAGCAATTTCGAGCTGAACTTGTGGGGGGATGGTGAAAAAAGAACCTGCAGAAGCACCGCGTTCTACTGGAACAACTGCCAATCCGTTGCGTACAGAGCTTCGGATTCTTCTATAGGCCGTAGCCAAGCGCTCTTCTACTTTTTTCTCAAACTCAGCAGATTTTTTCTGGAGAAGTTCTTCTTCCTTTTGTGTTTCGGCCAAAATGGCGTCCAACTCATCTTTTTTGTGTTTGAGGTGGTTTTGGCGTTCCCCTAATTTCTCCTCAGATTGTACAAGTGCTTCTTTCTTTTGTTCGATCCGCGCTTTGAGTTGTTTGACTTGCTTTTCAGCGAGCTCGATCTCGAGTTGTTGGTATTCAATTTCTTTGTTGAGAGATTCGTATGCACGGTTATTTCGTACATTTTTTTGTTGCTCACCGTATTTTTTAATCATCTCCTTAGCAGACTCAATTAGGTTCTTTTTGACCTTAATTTCGTCTTCATAGGCGGTTATTTCAGTGTTGGTGTTTTCTACCCTTTTGGTAAGTCCTGCAACTTCGTCTTCTAGATCCTCCACTTCTAGAGGCAATTCACCTCGTACATTTCGGATTTGATCGATACGTGCATCGATAAGTTGTAAGTCGTAAAGCGCTCTTAAGCGTTCTTCTACAGAAATTTCAGTTTTTTTAGCCATGCTTAGCAGTATTTTACTGGATTGGTATCTAACCCCGATAAAAGGACTGCAAAATTAGGCAATTTTTTAATAAGATAATCAGCAATTAATTTTTTTGTGAATTGTTCCGTTTCAAAGTGTCCTGCATCAATCAATAAAAACTGTTCATCGCCCTTAAAAAAGTCATGATATTTTAAGTCTGCTGTCACATATGCATCAGCGCCTTGCGCTTTGGCAGCTTCAATGGCAAAACTGCCGGATCCACCCAAAACCGCTACCTGTTTTATAAGATCACTCCCTAACTTGCTATGTCGCAGTGTGGGAGTGCCCAATGTGTTTTTTATGTGCTTTAAAAATGCGGAGGGTTCCAATGGATTTGTGAATTCCCCAATCAATCCCATCCCCAATCGGTGGTTGGTGTTGTCCAAAGTGGTGATCTCATATGCGACCTCTTCATAGGGGTGTGTTTCAAAAAGAGTTTGTATGATGACTTGCTGTAAATGGCTCTGAAAGACCATTTGAATTTGTTGTTCAGCCTCTCTATGGCGATCCCCTTTCTTGCCAACATAGGGTTCGCTGTTTTCTAAAGGCCGAAATCCACCTTCTCCAGAGTTCGTAAAGCTACACTGATCATAATCGCCTAGCTTTCCAGCCCCCACCTCAAAAAGGGCTTTTTGTACCGTATCAACGTGAGCTTTTGGAACATAAAAATTTAATTTTTTAAGCGTTCCCTTTTTTGGTAGTAATACACGATTTTTTTGCATCCCCAAAGCATGGGCCAATCCATGGCTCACTCCATGTGGTTGGTTGTCTAGTGCTGTGTGCAGTGCATAGATGGCAATGTCGTTTTTTACAGCCTTTCGAATAGAACGCTCAACGTGTGACGAACCACTCAGATTTTTTAACCCTTCAAACAATATGGGGTGGAAACACACGATGAGTTTACATTCTTTGTCCATGGCTTCTTCGACCACTCCTTCCAAACAATCGTGAGTGACCAAAACACCTTTAGTAGATTGGTTTTTGTCGCCTACCAACAAACCTACATTGTCAAAATCTTCAGCATAGGCCAAAGGTGCCCATGATTCTAAAACAGTAATGATGTCAGAAATTCTCATTGTCCCAAAGATAAATGTTATAATTTTGATTTTATGAAGTTATTGCGCAAAGCTTTGTTTCCTCTTTCATGGGTCTATGATGGTTTGACTCGTTTGCGCAACACGGCATACGCACAAGGGTGGTTTAAGAGTGAATCATTTTCTGTACCTACCATAGTGGTGGGAAACCTTAGCGCTGGGGGTACAGGAAAGACTCCGATGGTATCATACTTATTAGAATTATTACATAAAGACTTCAAGATTGCGGTACTCAGTCGAGGTTATAAAAGAAAAACTTCGGGCTTTAAGTTGGCACACCCCAATGTGTCTGCTTTAGAGTTGGGAGATGAGCCCTATCAGTTGCATCAAAAATTTCAAAATTTAATTGTAGCTGTTGATGAAAACCGACCACACGGAATCCAATCTTTGCTTAAAAATCACCCAGATTTGGATGGTATTTTACTAGACGATGCATATCAACATCGAAAACTGGCGCCTTCCTTTCGTGTTTTGTTAACCACATATGACCAGCCATGGTTTCGGGATTGTTTGCTTCCTGCTGGCAATTTGAGAGAATCACATACAGGAAAAAAACGAGCCGATGTTGTTGTAGTGTCCAAGTGTCCAGCTGATCTTTCCAAGAAAGCCATGGCACAGTTTAAAGAACAATTACAATTGGCACCCCATCAAGCACTTTTTTTTACTTCTATCGCTTACGACGATTATTTAAGAGGAGCTCAGAGAATCTTGTTGTCTGAATTTATAAATCAAGAATTTGTACTGGTTACTGGCATTGCTCAACCCAAGCCTCTTTTAATGCATCTCGACCAATTGGGTGCTCGCTACACCCATCTTCCATTTGCGGATCATCATCCTTTTGGTTCTGTGGATCTTGAAAAGATTACAAATTTTAATCTTCACATATTGACCACCGAAAAGGATTATGTTCGATTAAAGCCCCATAATCTTAAAAATCTTTATTATTTACCTATAGAACAACGATTTCTGTCTGGTAAATCGGAATTTGACAGTCTGATTAAGTCTCAATTTTAAGTGGGGAGTATATCACAAAACCAATAGGGTTGAAGTGCGTATTATGTTCTTTTCCTTCTTTATCTGTGATTACAAATTGCACCAATCCTTTGTTGATAAAATAGGTATTTTTAGGTGTGATATTGGCCAATTGCACCCAGTCTTTACGTTTGAACTGCTTTATAAAGCACTGTTATACAAAACCTTCAAGTTCGCTATCGGAGGCTTCAATCAATGTACATATATATGCTTTTAGCTTGTCCATTGCTAGGGGTTATAAATTTTATTTACAGATAGGTGTTCGAGCAACATCCAAAAAGATGTAGGTATGCTGTGTATTGAAGTAGGGCAAAAGGGCATGTTTTAAATGTAGGTTAAAGCAATTTTGGGAATAGTGCGGGAAAAGTCGTTATGTGGGCGAGTAGATAAAAAGCATTTAATTGATTTGGTTACTCAAATGTAACGAAAATTATGCGATTCGTCAGTCAGTAATAATAATAAATCGGAGTAGTAAAAGCTTTA
>JASFWO010000125.1:0-3487 GCA_050049275.1 Flavobacteriaceae bacterium
AATGATTGGGAACGCAGCATCAGTCGCCAGCTTGTAGATTTAGGTTTTTATGAGATTTATAACAATTCTCTTGCTGCACCAACAAATGATGAAGACCCTGAGCTTGTCAAGCTATTAAATCCATTGAGCAATGAACTCTCCTTGATGAGAAAAGATTTGATTGGAGGTCTTGTAGATGCGGTTGTATATAACTTGAACCGAAGACAAAAAAATTGCAAATTCTTTGAATTTGGCAATGTTTATAATGTAAAAGAAGGCGTTTATAATCAATCTAAAAAACTAATCATAGCAGCCAGTGGCAACCAACACGATAGTCATTGGATTGCTGGAGATCAAGCTGCTGATTATTATTATATAAAAGGAATTATCAACTCCTTAGCTGATAGGGTCAATTTGACCATAAATGAAAAAGTCGTTGATCACTCTCACCTATCCCAGTGTATTGCTCTTCTACACAAAAACAAGCGGATTGGTCATATTGGTAAGTTAAAAAACAACCTATTTACTTCCCTGGATGAAGAAACATCCATATTTATTGCTGAAATTGATTGGACTGTGTTTTTGAGCTTGGCAAAATATGTGAACATACGCGTCAATCCACCTTCTAAGTTTCCTTCTGTAAAAAGAGATATGGCGCTTCTCATTGATGATGCTGTAGAGTTTTCATCATTGAAAAAAATGGCATTTGAAACCGAAAAAAAACTACTGGAGTCTGTTCAGCTTTTTGATGTTTATCAAGGCAAAGGGATCCCTAAGGGAAAGAAATCTTATGGCTTAACTTTTACAATATCAGACCACACTAAAACACTGACTGATAAGCAAGTAGATAAAATCACGTCTAAAATTTTCAACCGCTACCAAAAAGAGTTCGAAGCCGAATTGCGGTAACAAGTATTTGTACATTATTTCCCTTTTCTCTACATTTGGGTAATTGCTAAATAGAAAAAGATGATGGATTCTATCGACCTTCAATCCAAACTCCTTTCAATACGTAACAAAGAAAAAAATGTATTGGATCAGGCTTATAAAATTCTTTCAACAGAAGAAACAATTAACAAATTTGATTTTGACAAACTTGAAACAAACAACATATTTCATTTAGATCATATTCGAAATATATGCATTGATTATAGGCTTAGATTTTTGAATCTCAATCGTTTTAAAGGAACAATCCCTGACGAAGCTCATGATAAAATTAATTTTCTTGAAAAACTTCATCAGACACAAATAAAAGATTTCAAAATCATGGCCCCTTCTAAGCTGTTTAAACTTGATAGTACAGACGATCCATTGTTGTTTGCGCCACTAGGAAACAACTACTATTATTTGATCCACAAATGGGGAAATGACATGAGCCCTATAAGAAGAACCATCGTATGGCCATTTAAGAACATCGTCAACATGTGTGTATCTCTCATATTGATAAGTCTTGTTTTGACATGGTTAATGCCTTTACATTTATTCAACCCAAACCCCACTATGTCAGATTTTTTATTGGTTTTTCTTTTTGTGTTTAAATCAATCGCCGCTGTGGCAATATTTTATGGTTTTGCTTTAGGAAAGAACTTTAACAGAGCCATATGGGACAGCAGGTATTATAATTCCTAGATCATGGCGTCTGATTACCAACTTCTCTTTTCGGGAAACCTTATGGAAGCACAACGTATCTTTTTGGCGTTAGAGGAGATTGATATTCGAGCGATTGTTAAAGACCAAGAGACCTCAGCCATACGGGCAGGTTTTGCAGTGCCGTCTATGACAGACGCTGTTCAAGTGTTTGTACACAGAGATGAATTCAAACGCGCCAAGAACGTTCTTTAGGCGTACATTTTTTTGCGAAGATCCTTAATTTTATCATTAGACATATAGTCGTCAAAAGTCATATGCCTGTCTATAACACCATTGGGAGTCAGTTCAACAATTCGATTGCCAACAGACTGAGCAAATGCATGATCGTGGGTCGTAAGCAAAACCGTTCCTTTAAATTTAACTAAGGCATTATTAAAAGCGGTAATTGCTTCTAGATCCAAGTGATTTGTTGGTTCATCAAGCATGACCACATTGGCTCGTTGCATCATCATACGAGACACCATACAGCGAACCTTTTCTCCACCAGACAATACATTAGAGGATTTAAGAGCTTCCTCACCACTAAACAACATTTTACCCAAAAATCCACGCAGAAAAACCTCTTCTCTTTCTTCTTGAGTTTTGGCATATTGGCGCAACCAATCCACCAAAGACCACTCGTTGTTAAAGAAAGCACTATTATCTAATGGAAGGTAAGACTGATTGGTAGTAACACCCCAGCTATAATTTCCTGAAACAGCTTCTTCGTTACCATTAATGATCTGATAAAAAGCAGTAGTTGCCCGTGGATCTTTTGAAAATACAATTACTTTGTCACCTTTCACCAAATTCAGATCTATATTTTTAAACAGCGTTGCGTTATCGAGTTGAGCAGTAAGATTGTTAACATTCAGAAGTTGATCACCCGCTTCGCGTTCTTGTTCGAAAATAATGGCGGGATATCTTCGAGAAGAGGGTTTGATCTCTGAAATGTTAAGTTTGTCGATCATTTTTTTACGAGAAGTTGCCTGTTTTGATTTTGCAACATTGGCGCTAAATCGAGCTATAAAGGTTTCCAGCTCCTTCTTCTTCTCTTCAGCTTTTTTGTTTTGTTGTGCACGTTGACGAGCCGCTAATTGGCTCGATTCATACCAAAAAGTGTAATTACCACTGAAATGATTTATTTTCCCAAAATCTATGTCAGAAATGTGTGTACATACAGCATCTAAAAAATGTCGATCGTGAGAGACAACAATCACCGTGTTTTCATAATTAGCCAAAAAGTCTTCTAACCAAGAGATGGTTTCATAGTCTAAGTCGTTGGTTGGCTCATCCATGATCAAAACATCAGGACTACCAAACAAAGCTTGAGCCAACAAAACACGTACACGTTGTTTACCATCTAAATCTCCCATAAAGCTGTAGTGAAGCTCTTCTGAAATACCTAAATTTGACAGCATAGCAGCAGCATCACTATCAGCATTCCATCCATTCATTTCTTCAAATTTGATTTGAAGTTCACCTACCCTATCACTATCTGCATCTGAAAAATCAGGTTTTGCATATAAATCGTCCATTTCTTTCTTGATGGCATACAGAGGGGCATTGCCCATAATGACTGTTTGAAGCACAGGATGCTCATCAAAGGCAAAGTGGTTTTGCTCTAATACCGACATACGCTTCCCAGTTTCGAGATGTACATTGCCTGAATTAGGTTCAATCTGACCGCTTATGGCTTTTAGAAAAGTAGATTTTCCAGCTCCATTGGCCCCAATGATTCCATAACAGTTTCCTGATGTGAAAGTCACATTGACCTCATCGAACAATACGCGTTTTCCAAATTGGATAGATAAATTAGATACCGAAAGCATACGTTATAAATAAGTGGCAAAATTAAAAAAATAGGGCCAGATAACTG
>JASFWO010000101.1:0-4001 GCA_050049275.1 Flavobacteriaceae bacterium
CTCGAACTCAATTTGATTGAATGACTCGTAACACATTATTCTATTTGCTGTTGATTTCTACAGCAGTGCATGCTCAAAAAGGAACCTTATCTCCGTATTCTTTTTACGGGACTGGAGAAACTCTTTTTCGTGGATCGGCTGAACAGCGCATGATGGGTGGTTTTGTCAGTTATGCGGACAGCATCAGTCACAGCATTTCATCTCCTGCGAGTTTGGCCAATCTAAAAATGGTGAACTATTCTATAGGAGCCAACCATCGCAATACTAAATTTGACTCACAAGGAAATGCGATCAGCAACACCACGGCTGGAATAGACTATTTGGCTGTTGCGGTTCCTACCAAACATTTTGGTTTTGCTTTTGGATTGATGCCCCAAAGTGCCGTTGGGTATCGTTTGCGCAATGTAGACGACCCTGATGAAATCAATTATGGCGATCAGTATGAAGGAAGTGGTGGCATAAATCAAGTCTTTTTATCTCTTGGATTTTCTCCGATAAAAAATTTATCACTTGGTGTGGCCTTTCACTACAATTTTGGGCAGGTACAGCGTAGTCACATACGTTTTGATCAAGACATTGATTTATCTACACAATTATTTGATGAGTCTTTGGTACGCGGTGCTGAGTGGAACATCTCTGCAGCCTATAGGCAGGATTGGAACAGGAAACTATATTCTCAATTCCACGTTTCGTACCGTCCCGAAGTAGATTTACAGTCCGAGAACAATCGCTCCATTACAACTTTTAACAGCTTAAGCGGAGGGGTAAACGACACACAAGAAATTGACTTAACAGTTCTTGGACTAGATGTTACTGATATTGAATTACCTTCAACTTACACCATCGGTTTGGGATTGGGAGAAAATCAAAAATGGTATGCAGGTGTTCAATGGATTCAATCAGGATCTGGAGTCAACAACCCTTATCTAAGTTTTGATAACGCCAGTTATGAATCATCCAAACAGTTATCTGTGGGAGGTTTTTTTATTCCCGAATTTGATTCGTTTAGCAGTTATTGGAAAAGAATCATCTATCGCATCGGTGTACGCACGGGTCAGACAGGTTTGCGTGTCAATGGTACTTCGGTTGATGATTTTGGCATAAATTTTGGTTTAGGATTGCCAGTTGCAGGTTTGTCAACCGCAAATATTGGAGTTGAATTTGGAAAAATGGGGGCTGCGGTGAACAATCTTGTTGAAGAAAATTATGTGACCATTCGAATCGGTTTTTCGTTAAACGATGTATGGTTTATTAAACGTCAATATGATTAACAGAGAAATCCAATGAAAATCATTTTGACATCCAAATTAAGGTGTTTTTAGAAAATGACATCTTCTAAAAAGTAAATTTAAGTACATGAAAAGGAATTTTATTTTTTCAATAATTATTATCGGATCTTCATTGTGCAATGGTTTTGCACAAAGTGTTGCAGATTGCCCTGCCAATTTGAGCATATTTGCTGAATATGCAAAAGTTAAAAACTATGATGCAGCCTACACGCCTTGGATGGAAGTTCGTACACTGTGCCCCGAATTAAATTCGGCCACATTTGCCTATGGTGAACGAATCTTAGTGCATAAAATCAAAAACTCAGAGGATAAAACTTCGTACTCTAATGATTTAATCAAGCTTTATGATGAGTGGCTAACTTATTTCCCAATTGATCGTAAAGGTAAAAGTCAACAAGGAAAAATATTGGCATCTAAAGCCCAAGCCATGCTTGATTACAACTTAGCACCCAAAACAGAGATTTATAAAATTTTTGATACCGCATTCAACAGTGATCCTGAAAGTTTTACCAATCCTAAGGGCTTGTATAGTTACTTCAAAACCTTGTATGAAAATTACAAAGCCGGAGATCCTTCAGTAACCATGGAAGTATTGTTTTCTAAATATGAAGATGTTTCTGAAAAGTTTGCATATGAAAACACCAAATTGTCTAAAATTCTGGATGTAATTATCAAAAAACAGGATTCAGGCCAGCCCTTAACCTCAAGGGATAAAAGAAACAAGCGTATGTCCGAGATCAACTCGCGCGCAAACACCACTTTTGCCAACAATCTAGATGCTATAATAGCTCAAGAATCTTCGTGTGAGAACCTGATACCCTTGTACAAAAGCAATCTTGATGCCAATCGTGGAGACGAAAAATGGCTTAAGCGTGCTGCCAGTAGGATGGACGCTAAAGAATGCTCCGATGATCCTTTATTTGTCGAGCTAGTTGAAGCATTACATAGCTTAAAACCCTCAGCAGATTCTGCTTATTACCTTGGGATTCTTAAAGACAAAGCAGGTGATAGTCAGTCTGCACTAGAATTTTATGAAGAATCACTTTCTTTAGAAAACGATCCATATCGTAAAGCGACCATTTACTACAAGATTGCAGTTAAGTTTAAGAATAGGGGACAAAAAAGTCAGGCCAGATCATACGCAAATCAAGCTCTCAGCAACCAGCCCTCAATGGGTAAGGCCTATCTTCTCATAGCAAGCCTTTATGCGGATAGTGCGAACGAGTGTGGTAATACCCAATTTGAGAAAAGGGCTGTGTATTGGTTGGCTGCTCAAACCGTTCGAAGAGCGGCTGCTGTCGACCCATCACTTAAGTCTACGGCTCAAAAATTAGAAGCCAGTTACAATGGGCGTGCACCAAGTAAGACCGATATTTTCACGGAAGGAAAATCTGGTGAAGAGGTTGTTTTTAACTGTTGGATTCGCTCAAAAGTAAAGGTACCTAACCTGTAAACTCAGTGCGTCGATTGATTTATTTTTGTGTAATTTTATCTCTTTTATCAGGGTGTACAGACAATCTATCTGCTATTAAAGAGATCAATCGCTTTGATCAATCCCCGATAGGTATTACTGAAAATTTATATTTGATTTATTCTGACTCAGCCTTTGTTGAGGCAATTCTTGAGGCTGAAAAAAATATAGATTTCACGAATCAAAAATTCCCTTATTCTGAATTTCCTGAGGGACTGGAGGTTACTTTATTTGATAAAAAAGGAAATCAAACACATGTATACGCTGATTATGGTATTTATTACCCTAAAACTGAGATTATTGACCTTCAAGGTAATGTAATCATTTCAGATTCTACCGGCGTACAACTCAACACACATCAACTTTATTGGGATGCGGAGCAAGAATGGTTATTTACCGAAAAAAACTTTACTTTTACAAGTGAAGATTATGATATAAAAGCAACCCAGCTAGACGCCAATCGCTCTTTTACTAAATTAGTGACCGGTGTCTTGCGAGGGACGGTTCAAGTTCAAGAAGATCAATTATAAATTATGCGACAATTTTTTAGAATTTCAGAATTTATTTATTTGGCATGTGGGTTTTTATTTACCTATAGAGTTTTGATAAACATCAATGAGGTAAACAATCAGCTCTACATCTACATATTATTTGCCGCCCTTTCTTTTGGGATGTATTTTTTTAGACGTCGATTTCGCAAAAAAATAGAAGACAGGAACCAAGGAGGTTCATGAGTCATTCCCCAATAGTTATACTGGTTTGCTTATTGCTCTCTGCCTTTTTTTCAGGAATGGAGATCGCATTTGTTTCCTCGAATCGCATTCGCTTGGCAATCCAAAAAAAACAAGGAGGATTGATGGCTATTGCACTTAGTAAACTAACTGATAACCCTTCTAAATTCATTGCCACAGCGTTGGTGGGAAATAACGTTGCCCTTGTTGTGTATGGGATTTTTATGGGGCAATACATCATTCATTTGGCACATCCAAACCTAGTTCATGTTGCTGAGTTGCCACTAACTGTTATTTTAGAACAAATCTTGATTTCTACCGCTGTTATTTTGATAACTGCTGAATTTATGCCCAGAGTTGTTTTTCAGATTTATGCCAACTCATTATTACAGTTTTTTGCCATCCCTGCCATTTTGTTTTATCACATTCTCAGTCCGCTTACCAACGGATTCTTATGGTTTTCAAATACGTTGCTTCATAAACTTTTTAAGGTTGGAGAAGATCAAAATT
>JASFWO010000102.1:0-3998 GCA_050049275.1 Flavobacteriaceae bacterium
AAGAAAAACACATTTAACCACATATTAGTGGATATGGTATTTAGAATCTGAGGGTCTATACTATCCAAAAAATGAAAGGGAAGACTAAGAATCGCATAGATCAACACAATAAAAAAACCATACATGATTGCGTTGGTCAACCCTCGAGCTCTATTGCCACTTTGTTTGGTAAAGAAAGAGACCGTCAAAGGAATCATTGGAAAAACACAGGGTGTTAGCAAAGCGATAAGCCCCCCTAAAAACCCTAATACAAACAATTGCCATAAACCAGATGACTCTTGATCTCCATTTATATTTTGAGAGAGTAAATGGGTGTTTTTAAGGTCTACAGATAATATTTCAGCAGACTCAGGCGTCAAAGCTGTTAAATCTTCTGTTTGTTGCGCTTCTGCAACTCCTGTTAGTGGAATTGTGAGAGTTTCTTGTCTGAAAATACAAAGCTTATCATCACATGCTTGGTACTCTACTTCAACTTCAATCTTCTTAAGACTGGGGTCATTAATTACAACTGTTTGATAAAAAACAGCTTCCAAGTCGAAAAAGTCTAACTCGATTTCAAAAATCGGATCATAATCTGTTTTAAACTCAGAATGAGTCATTTCTCCAATCAATTCGGTGCCTAGAAAATTAAATACAGTAGGTAGCGGGCCATTCTCAGGGATTTCTAGGGCATACAAATGCCACTTAGGCTCTATTTCGGCACTGATGGTCAAGTCATAAGTATTGGTTCCTGTTTTCTGGGCTTGAGTGGTCCATTGAACAGGATTCTGAGACCAGCCAATGGCTGATAACATTGATAGGCATGCAATAAGAATGGGTTTCATAAAAGGGTTAATTTTAATTTTGGGGTATTATTTTTTGTAAAAAATCTTCTGTCAGCACGTTGACCGACAATCCATATAATATCATTTCCACTACAAAGCAACCATTGTGCCATTTTTTCCTTAGTATTCCATTTTTGATCTTTAAAAAACTTAGACACTTTCTTTCGACCATGCATACCGTGAGGATAGAACAAATCGCCAGATTGCCATTTTCGTAAGGTCATCGGAAACGTGACTTTATCGGCATCAATAATAATTTCGTCTTTAGATTGAGCTAGTGATTGTGTGGTTGTTTTAATCTGGATTTTTAAAGGTTCGCTAATCCCTTGCTTAGGAACTTCAACGTTGTCAAGGGGTAATTGCATCTCAGAAGTGTGGAGTAACAACACGCCCCTACCTTTTTCAAGCGTGTAATCACCAGATATCAATGTCTTGCCAGATTGTGATTTCAACAGTTTTATCACCTCCTTAGCATCGAAGCTGTAGGGAGCAAATAATTGATGCATCCAAAACATCGAAGGGGTAAGTTCTTCCAATGCTTTAATATCAATTGTATACACAAAGAGCTTGTGATCCCATTTGAACAAAGACTCTTTAAATTTTTTGGTCATCGTTTCAAGAGCTTCTACGGCCAACGAGGTTTGATCGATGCTCAAAAGAGATTGCTGAAACGCCTCTGGAGTAATGTCACAAAATGTAGGCACTACATGATGTCGGATTCGATTACGCAAATAATCATCTGTATTGTTTGATGAATCTTCGCGCCAAGGGATCTCATGTTGAGATGCATAGTTGTAGATTTCATTCTTTTGAAAGGTTAATAAAGGACGTAACAATTGGCCACTTTTGACGGGAATCCCTTTCAACCCTGCAATTCCAGTGCCTCTAGAAAGATTGATGAGAAACGTTTCTAGCACATCATCTGCATGATGGGCAGTGAGTACAAAATCATACTGATAGGCTTTACATAACTCCTTAAACCAGTCATACCTGAGTTGGCGCGCGGCCATTTGAGTTGATTTCTTGGGGAGCTTGGTGTCAAACTCACCCACATGACATGTGATTTGATGACTGTTGCAATAGTCTTGTACCATTTGGGCGTCAGCATCACTTTCAAGACCACGCAACCCATAGTTGCAATGAGCCACAGCTAGGATGTTTGAAGTTTGCTGCATCAGATGAAGCAACACCATACTATCAACCCCTCCACTAACCGCTATTAAAATAGAAGCATTGTTTAGCTCGGGAAATTCAGACTGAATATGTTTAAAAAATTTGGGTTGCATAAGCAAATCTACAAATTTAAATCGACCGATGTTTTTTCCAAAACCTGTCTGATGGCCTTGGCTTTAAGCAGACATTCTTCGTACTCCTTTTCTGGATCGGCTTCGGCAGTTAGAGCACTGCCCACATGTAGTGATAAATAACCTGTATCTGCTCTATAAATAAGAGATCGTATGACAACATTAAAATCAAAATCGCCATTCGGGTTAAAATACCCCAAAGCGCCGCTATACAGACCGCGCTTGGATTGTTCATGTTCTTCTATGAGTTCCATGGCGCGCACTTTAGGAGCGCCCGTCATGCTGCCCATAGGAAAACAAGAGCGCAAAGCATCAATTTGATCAAAATTTGAATCTAATTGAGCTTTTACGGTTGAAATCATCTGATAAACTTGTTTAAAAGCATACACTTTACACTTCTCTAAAACAGAAACACTCCCTCTTTTAGCAACTTTTGAAAGGTCGTTACGAACTAGATCGACAATCATGATATTCTCGGCTTGTTCTTTTGGGTCGTTGGCCAATCTTTGAGCTTGGGCATGATCAAGAATATAATCTGCCTCTCTTTTGGCAGTACCTTTAATGGGCTGAGAGCATAAATTACTCCCTTGTTTATTTAAAAATCTTTCTGGTGAGGCGCACATTAAAAAATGATCATTGATTTGCATCAAAGCCGAGAATGGTGCTTTAGAAATTGTGTTTAGCTGAGCATATATATCATAGGGCTGAAGACCCATTTGGTGTGCATACCACTCCATACAAAAGTTTACTTCATAAATATCACCCTTGTGAATATTATTGAGTAATGATTGTGCTTTTTCTTTGTATGATTCAGGGGATATTCTAGATTTTAACAAAACTGATTCGGGATCTACAGGATTATTTTCGAGCGTAACAGATTGGATGTTTTCCCAATCATGAACAGGATCAATACCGGCAGGGTAATGTGCCTCAAAATGATTGTCTACGCTTACCCAAAGTCTCTTGGGTTGAAAAAAACATAAATCGGGCAATCCTACAGCGTCGTTTTGGCGTGACTCAAGAAGCTCTATGTCGTTTTTTAAATCATAGCCCAAATAACCAAACAACCAATCTTTTTTTTGGTGAATATAATGCCTCAATGCCTCAAACGAACCTTTATCAGAATAGCTTAATTGAGAAAGAGCTTCCACAGCGAGTATACATTCATAACGACTGTGCTCAGATGGATACTGATTAGAATCCAACCAGACAGATGTTGAAAATTGTTTTGACCAAGACAATAGTTTTTGCTTGGTCAGCTCTAAATCATCACAATGAAACTGAGTGATCGTTCGTTTCAACAGTACTTTCTTGTTTAATTTATAACAAAAATAACCAATACAAACGGCAGTTTAACTTTGAATTTCTAATTTTTTCATCATATTTGCATCATGATTACTCAAAGCGTACTTTTTTTTCCACCACGCCGTCCACGTCGCCCCTTTGGGGGTATGTAATCGTTATGAAGCTAAGGTGCGTCCGGCTTCTTCAAGAAATATCATCATTTTACTTTATTCTAAAATAAACGACAGTGGAAATTGTCATTGCTACTAAATCGCATGTTCATTATGCGAAAATCATATCGGAAACCATCGCTTCTTCTGCGCAAGTGCGCGGAACAGGAATTGCTCGCCGTACTCCTGAATACATTGCCAAAAAAATGGAAAACAAAAATGCGATCATCGCATTAGAAGGAGATACTTTTGCTGGCTTTTGTTATATCGAAATTTGGGGGCATAACAAATATGTAGCCCATTCAGGGTTAATTGTTGCGCCTGAGTTTAGAGGTAAAGGATTGGCAAAAAGTATAAAGACGAAAATTTTTGAATACTCTCGAGAGAAATACCCCAACGCAAAGGTTTTTGGTATT
>JASFWO010000103.1:0-3968 GCA_050049275.1 Flavobacteriaceae bacterium
CAGACTAAAGGCTTTTGGCTATACCGAAGAGGACATCAAAACCATAATCGCTCCTATGATGACACAGGGCAAGGAAGCCATTGGTTCTATGGGAACAGATACCCCTTTGGCTGTTCTTTCACACAAACCTCAGTTGTTGTACAACTACTTTAAACAACTCTTTGCTCAGGTGACCAACCCTCCACTGGACGGAATTCGAGAGGAAATTGTAACGGACACCTCCCTTGCAATTGGTAGTGACTACAATCTTTTTGACGTATCACCACAACATGCAAAAAAGCTGCGCATTCAAAACCCCATCATCTCAAATGAGGATTTGGATAAAATCAAATTTATTGATCATCCCGATTTCAAATCGGTTTCAGTAGCCACAAAATACCCGATTGTTCGAGGGCACAACGGACTTGAAGATGCCTTAAAACAACTTATTGTAGATGTAAAAGCGAAAGTTGAACAAGGTGCCAACATCATCATTCTTTCTGATCGTGGAGTCTCCAAAGAGGAAGCGCCCATCCCTATGCTACTCGCTTGTTCAGCAGTACACCATGGTTTGGTGAAGCATGGGTTGCGTTCTAAGTTTGGAATTGTTATCGAATCTGCCGAGCCAAGAGAACCTCATCATTTTGCCTCTTTATTTGGTTATGGTGCTAGCGCCATCAACCCATATATGGTCAATGAGGTTATTGAAAAATTAGTGGCTCACGATGACACCATCAAACTTAGCTCAGAACAAGCCATTGAAAACTTCAACAAAGCAGTTGCAAAAGGCTTGATCAAGATTATGAACAAGATTGGCATCTCTACGCTTCACTCGTATCGAGGTGCACAAATCTTTGAAGCTTTAGGTTTAAGCAAGAAGTTTGTGGACACATATTTCTGTAACACACCCACTCGAATCGAGGGGGTTGGACTTTTTGAAATTGAAAAAGAAATTGCTGCCAGACATACTTTTGCATTTGACGTACCTGCTTCTGAAAACAGCATTGATTTAGAAATTGGCGGTAGCTACCGTTGGAGACGTAATGGAGAAGCTCACATGCTAAACCCGGCTACCATTGCCAAGTTGCAAGTGGCTGCACGTCAAAATAAATTTGAATCTTACGAAGAGTATGCTGAACTGGTCAACGATCAGTCAAAACAATTGATGACCATTCGAGGCATGTTTGAATTTACAGATCTGGATCCAATTCCAATTGAAGAGGTGGAACCATGGACTGAAATTGTAAAGCGCTTTAAAACCGGCGCCATGTCTTTGGGCTCTATCAGTGAGGAAGCGCATGAAACTTTGGCCAAAGCGATGAACCGCATTGGAGGAAAAAGCAACTCAGGAGAAGGAGGAGAAGACCCAAGAAGGTTTACTCGAGACTCGGATGGGGATTGGAGAAACAGTGCCATCAAACAAGTGGCTTCCGGTCGTTTTGGTGTGTCATCGCACTATCTATCTAGTGCCAAAGAAATACAAATTAAAATGGCTCAAGGAGCCAAGCCTGGTGAAGGTGGACAATTGCCCGGACCTAAAGTAAATCCATACATTGCATCTGTCAGAAATTCTACCCCTTATGTAGGGTTAATTTCACCCCCACCGCATCACGACATTTACTCTATTGAGGACTTGGCTCAGTTGATATACGATCTTAAGAACGCGAACAGGGAAGCACGTGTTAATGTCAAGCTAGTTTCTGAAGTTGGTGTAGGTACCATCGCTGCAGGAGTTGCCAAAGCCAAAGCCGATGTAATTTTGATTTCGGGTTATGATGGAGGAACAGGAGCTTCTCCCCTAACCTCTTTAAAGCACGCTGGTTTGCCATGGGAATTAGGGATTGCAGAAGCACAACAAACCCTTGTGCTTAACGACCTTAGAGGACGAATTGTGCTGGAATGTGACGGTCAAATGAAAACAGGTCGTGATGTTGCAATTGCTTGCCTTTTAGGAGCCGAAGAATTTGGGTTTTCTACAGCGCCATTGGTAGCTACGGGATGTATTATGATGCGTGCTTGTCACCTCAACACATGTCCAGTCGGAATTGCAACCCAAGACCCTGAGTTGCGTAAAAACTTTAAGGGCAAACCAGAGCATGTAGTCAATTTTATGCATTTTATTGCTCAGGAATTACGCTCTATTATGGCTCAGCTCGGATTTAGAACCGTAGATGAGATGGTAGGACAGAGTCAAAAACTCAATATGAATGCGGCTATTGATCATTACAAAGCCAAAGGAATTGATTTGTCTGCCATTCTCTACAAACCCCAAGTAGATGCCAACGTTCCTTTAAAAAACACAAGCAAACAAGATCACAACCTAGAAAATGTTTTGGATTTTGAAATTGTTTCCAAAGCACAAAAAGCCATCCTGAATAAGGAGAAACAAACCTTGCATCTGCCTATCAAAAACACGGATCGAAGTGTGGGAGCCATTTTGAGCAATGAAATCTCTAAGATTCACGGAGCTGAAGGCTTACCTACCGACACGTTAAAGATGTATTTCACAGGTGCAGCAGGACAAAGTTTTGGTTGTTTTGCCACCAAGGGCTTACATATGGAAACCATTGGTAATTGTAATGATTATTTTGGAAAAGGTCTTTCGGGAGCCCGACTGGTCGCTAGAGTACCAGAAGAAGCCACCTTTAAGGCGGAAGAAAATATCATCATCGGAAACGTTGCCCTCTACGGAGCAACCGCTGGAGAAGCTTATATCCATGGAATTGCTGGTGAGCGCTTCTGTGTTAGGAACTCTGGTGCGACTGCAGTAGTCGAAGGTATTGGGGATCACGGCTGTGAATATATGACAGGTGGTGTCGCTTTAGTACTGGGAAGTTTTGGTAGAAATTTTGCTGCGGGTATGAGTGGTGGTATTGCTTACCTATACGCCAAAGATGCACAATTTGATGAGCGGAATTTCAATATGGAGATGATCGGGTTAGAGGATCCATCCAATGAAGATTTAGATCAACTCAAAGGATTAATTGAAAACCACGTACATTACACCGGCAGTAGTGTCGGTGCTTCCATTTTAAAAAATTGGAAAAAAGAACAAAAGAATTTCATAAAAGTCATGCCGACAGACTACAAAAAAGCGCTGGCACGCTTGGCAGAAGAAGCAAAAGCAGAAGTAAGTTAATTATGGGAAAACTAAGGGGATTTTTAGAGAACGATCGTATTGACGAGGCTAATATTGCGGTTGCTGACCGTGTTAAAAACTACAAGGAATTTACTGTAAATCCTGGGGAAGAAAAACTTCGTGATCAAGGAGCTCGCTGTATGGACTGTGGCGTTCCATTTTGTCACAGTGGCTGTCCATTAGGCAATATGATTCCTGATTTTAACGATGCTGTCTATCGAAACGAATGGGAAAAAGCTTTACGCATTTTACACACCACCAACAACTTCCCTGAGTTCACTGGAAGGCTCTGCCCTGCTCCATGTGAGGCGGCATGTGTTTTGGGTATTATCAACCCTCCTGTTTCGATTGAAATGATTGAAAAATACATTGTTGAGCGTGGTTTTAAAGAAGGTTGGATAAAGGCTGAAGTCCCAAAACATCGGACAGGAAAAAAAGTAGCCGTTGTCGGCTCAGGCCCAGCAGGTTTGGCAGCTGCCCAACAGCTCAACAGAGCGGGTCATACGGTAACAGTCTTTGAACGCGATGAGAAAGTTGGAGGTTTGTTAAGATATGGCATCCCTGACTTTAAAATGGAAAAAAATGTCATTGACAGAAGACTCGAAATATTAGAAGAAGAAGGGATTCTGTTTGAAACTGGGGTTGAAGTAGGTAAAAATTATTCTGTAGACAAACTCAAGGCTTTTGATGCCGTGGTGTTATGTGGAGGGGCTACGGTTCGTAGAAGACTCCCCATACCGGGCGCTGACTTGAAGGGCGTTGTTCAGGCTATGGACTTCTTACCACAGAGCAACCGATGGGTTGATGGCCTAGCTGATGTCAATCCTGACTTACACGCACAAGGCAAAAA
>JASFWO010000104.1:0-3943 GCA_050049275.1 Flavobacteriaceae bacterium
TTGCTATTATGCCTACAATAAGCCTCTCAAAAAAAGAAAAAGTTTTGGCCACATTTGTTTTAGTGGCTGCTTTAACAAGATTGTTACCACACCCTCCAAACTTCGCTCCCATCACAGCGATGGCCCTTTTTTCAGGTGTATTTTTTGATAAAAAATGGTTGGGGCTTCTTGTTCCCTTATCAGCTATGTTTCTTTCTGATTTATTTTTAGGGTTTTACACCATTTCAATTTTTGTTTACCTGTCATTTTTCTTTATTACATTTTTTGGACGATGGATCAAAAAGGTACACATCGGCTCTGTATTACTGGCAAGTACTTTATTTTTTGTGATTTCTAATCTAGGTGTTTGGTTGTTGTCTTACCCGCTTACCATAGAAGGTCTAATCACCTGCTTTACCCTCGCAATCCCTTTCTTTGGATCTACCATATTCGGAGATGTATTCTACAGCTTGATTTTATTTTATGGCTTTAAGGCCGTTGAGCGAAAGTGGGCACTGGCCTAATTAGGATTCCAATTCGCTGGAAGATCGATCAATAATGTTCTGAGGCAAACTTTTTTTGGTTTTAGCCCCTAATTTTTTCAGGTTTTCAACCTTCTTCACAATATTTCCTCTTCCCTCGACGAGTTTATTCATTGCGTCTTGATAACTTTCCTGTGAAGTCTGAAGACTACGACCTATTTTAATAAGATCGCTGACAAAACTTTCAAACTTGTCATACAGCAATCCACCTTCTTTAGCAATCTCTAATACATTGCGTTTTTGATCTTCTTGTTTCCATATTGAGGCGATCGTACTGAGTGTAGCCAGTAAAGTTGATGTAGACACCAAAACAACATTCTTGTCCAGAGCGTCTAAGTAAATGGCTTTTTCTTCTTGCAAAGCAAGCATCAAAGCAGGTTCTATGGGAACGTACATCAATACGTGATCTGGAGAGTTGATACCATATAAAGAAGGATAGTCTTTACCGCCAAGATCGTTGAAATGTTTTCTGATACTTTCAATGTGTTTTTTTATGGCAATGTTTTGATCTATTTCATTTTCCGCATTTGAAAAACTTTCATAAGCAGTTAAAGAAACTTTCGAATCAATGATAAGGTGCTTGTTATCTGGTAAGTTGATGATAAAGTCAGGTTTTTTTACTTTCCCATCTTCATCTTTATAACCTCCCTGCATGCTGTAATGCACCCCACTGGTTAAGCCAGATTTCTCAAGAATCACCTCCAATTGGAGTTCTCCCCAATCTCCTTGTACTTTTGAATCTCCTTTCAGCGCGTTGGTAAGATTAACCGCGTCTTGGCTTAGCTGAAGATTTAGTTGCTCTAAACTTTTTAATCTTTGTGTTAAGGCTGCATTGCGATCGATATAATCTTTGTTGGTGTCTTCAATTTTCTTTTTGAACTTTTCAATCTCCAAACCCAGTGGATGCAGCAATGTGCCAATCTGTTCTTTGTTTTGCTCCTTGAATTTTTCAGAATTTTTTTCAAGAATTTTATGAGCTAAATTTTCGAATTCAGTCGTCAGAGTCTTCTTTTGCTCCTCTTTAGAGTTTTCGACATCGTCAAGCTTTTTCTGAAGAAAAAGAACTTGTTGTTCTTTAGAACTTAATTCAATCTTAAGATTGGTATTTTCCTGAGATAAATCAGAAGTAGAAAGACCGCTTATTTTTCTGAATTGATAAAAAGAAAGCGCAATAAGTAATACGACAACAATAAGCAGTATGATTTCCATCTTTTAAAATTGAATGTTAAAAGTACATTATTTTAAAAAACGAATCAACCAACTCTTTACTTACTCAAATACATTTTTCGGCGGGCATAGAGATCATAAAACTCGTCATCCTTTAAATTATCAATAAACAAAATACT
Organism: Flavobacteriaceae bacterium; assembly: GCA_050049275.1. Lineage (GTDB taxonomy): Bacteria > Bacteroidota > Bacteroidia > Flavobacteriales > Flavobacteriaceae > UBA724. The sequence continues at coordinate 1,868 of JASFWO010000104.1, forward strand.
TTCGCCCGTACTCTTCATTTCAGGACCCAATGCTTTGTTTACATTCGGAAATTTATTAAACGAGAACACCGGTTGTTTGATTGCAAAGCCTTTTAAATGAGAAGTGTAATCAAAATCATCAATCTTATTTTCTCCTAACATCACCTTTGTTGCATAATTCACAAATGGCTGTTGTTTGGCTTTAGCAATAAAAGGTACGGTTCTAGAAGCTCTAGGGTTGGCTTCAATAATGTACACTATGTCATCTTTGATAGCAAACTGCACGTTGATTAAACCCACAGTGTTGAGTGCCAATGCAATCTTTTCGGTATGGTCTTTAATTTGTTGAAGTACAAAATCTCCCAGATTAAAAGGAGGTAAAGTCGCGTTGGAGTCTCCAGAATGAATCCCACAGGGCTCAATATGCTCCATAATGCCGATAATCTCAACTTTTTCTCCGTCACAAATTGCATCTGCCTCGGCCTCAATAGCGCCATCTAAGTAGTGGTCTAACAACAACTTGTTGTTAGGTATTTTTTGTAGTAAATCCACCACGTGTGCCTCAAGCTCTTCTTTGTTGATGACAATCTTCATGCCTTGGCCACCCAAAACGTAAGAAGGTCTAACTAGTATGGGGAAATTCAACTTGTCGGCCAAGTCCAATGCCTGTTCAGCAGTTTCGGCAACACCAAATTCAGGATAAGGTATGTTGTTGTCTTTTAAGAGAGTAGAAAAACTACCTCTATCCTCCGCCAAATCTAATGACTGGTAGGAAGTACCCATGATTTTTATACCGTAACGGTCTAATTTTTCAGCCAACTTTAAAGCTGTTTGGCCTCCCAACTGAACAATCACTCCTTCAGGTTTTTCATGCTGAATGATATCGTAAATGTGTTCCCAAAAAACAGGCTCGAAGTACAGCTTATCAGCGGTATCGAAATCTGTTGAAACTGTTTCAGGGTTGCAATTGATCATAACGGTTTCGTAATCACATTCTGCAGCTGCCAAAACGCCGTGTACACAACAATAGTCAAATTCGATTCCTTGACCAATTCGGTTGGGACCTGAGCCTAGGACTACAATTTTTTTCTTGTCAGAAACAGTACTCTCATTTACAATCGTAACCTTTCCATCTGGTAATTGTACTTCCTCCTCAAATGTTGAATAATAATAAGGGGTCTGAGCTTGGAATTCTGCAGCACAAGTATCAACAAGTTTATAAACTCTTTTAATTCCGAGCTCATTTCTTTTGTTATACACCTCGCTTTCCAAACAACCCAACATATGAGCAATTTGACGGTCTGCAAAACCTTTTTGCTTAGCCTCTAGAAGTAGGGACTTAGAAACATCATCTATGTTTTTTGTAGATATTTCAACCTCTAACTGATAAAGCTCTTCGTATTGTTTGAGATACCACATGTCAATCTTGGTAATCTCGTGAATACGTTTGAGAGAAATACCCATTTGAATGGCATCGTATATCACAAACACACGATCCCATGAAGCATATGTAAGCTTGCTGATAACTGTTTCGTAGTCTGTGTAGCCTTTTCCGTCGGCCCCCAAGCCATTTCGTTTGATTTCGAGTGATTGTGTCGCTTTGTGAAGGGCTTCTTGGAAAGAACGACCAATTCCCATCACCTCACCAACGGCTTTCATCTGTAAGCCTAGTGTTCTGTCGGAACCTTCGAACTTATCGAAGTTCCAACGTGGAATTTTTACAATCACATAATCTAAAGTAGGCTCAAACAATGCCGAGGTAGATTTTGTAATCTGATTATCCAACTCATCCAGTGTATAGCCAATAGCCAGTTTTGAAGCCACTTTTGCAATAGGGTAGCCAGTTGCCTTACTTGCCAAAGCTGATGAACGTGAAACTCTCGGATTGATCTCAATGGCAATAATATCTTCCTTCTCGTCTGGACTTACAGCAAATTGCACGTTACAACCACCTGCAAAATCACCAATACTACGCATCATTTTGATGGCCATGTCACGCATTTTTTGATAGGTAGTGTCGGAAAGTGTCATTGCTGGAGCTACCGTAATCGAATCACCTGTATGAATCCCCATCGGGTCCATATTTTCAATAGAACA
>JASFWO010000105.1:0-3882 GCA_050049275.1 Flavobacteriaceae bacterium
ATTGACCATACGGTATCCACGATAAATGAGCCCTTTTTCGTATAAATCCACAAATACACGTAATACGGATTCGGTCATGTCATCATCAAGGGTAAATTTGGTGCGATCCCAGTCACACGAGCAACCGAGTTTTTTTAGTTGCTCTAAAATGATCCCACCGTGTTCGTGTGTCCAAGACCAAGCATGTTCTAAAAAAGCTTCACGGGAAAGATCTTCTTTTTTTATTCCTTCACTTTGTAGTTTCTGAACTACTTTGGCTTCAGTTGCAATAGAGGCATGATCGGTACCAGGCACCCAACATGCATTGTAACCTCTCATACGCGCACGCCTGATCAACACATCCTGAAGTGTGTTGTTCATCATATGCCCCATGTGTAGTACTCCAGTCACATTCGGAGGTGGAATCACAATCGTATAGGGGGTCCGAGCATCGGGTTGCGACTTGAAATATCCGTTTTCAAGCCAATATTGATACCATTTGTCGGAAATTTTTTCTAAATCAAGCTTGGCGTCTGAGCGCATCTAAATGGATTGATAATTTGCAAAACAAAAGTAGCTAACTCGTATTGATTAAAAAAGCAGGTCTTTGTGTTGAATCAAATTTTGTAACTTTATAAAAAATTCATATCATGAAAATTCGTTTGCTATTCGTTCTGATGACTTTGTCATTTTCGGCTTTGCATTCTCAAGAAGTACCCCAAATCGTCTTTGACTCTCTAACAATTGATTACGGAACCATAGAAAAGGGAGATGACGGTGTACGTGTTTTTCGATTTACCAATGCCGGCGCTGTTCCTTTAGAGATCAAACAAGTTCGTTCTTCATGTGGTTGTACCATTCCGAAAAAACCTGATGCACCAGTGGCACCGGGTGCTTCCTCGGAAATTGAAGTAAAATACGATACCCAACGTGTTGGGCCCATTCGAAAGACCATCACTGTGAGCTCCAACGCTTCGACCCCTGTTGTTGCTCTAAAAATTAAGGGAGAAGTTATAGAGCCCGAAGAGGAAGAGGAAGAAGAAATGTAAGATTTTTAGTCAAATCTGGTTTATTTCAACCTTTTGATTGTCAAACCAAACCTGTATTTTTTGCATCTTTGCAACAAATAGTTTGTTATGCCCGAAATTTCGGTCAAAGGGAGAAATCTTCCAACCTCTCCAATAAGGAAATTATCAGCCTATGCTGATGCTGCAAAAGACAAAGGCATTGAGGTAATACACCTCAATATTGGTCAACCCGATATTCCAACACCCAAAATTGCGCTTGACGCAGTTCGTAATTTTGATGAAAACGTATTAGCATATGGCCCTTCTGAGGGCACCATAGCTTACCGAACCAAAATGGCATCTTATTTTGCCAAACATAACATTGATGTGGTTCCCAGTGATATTTTGGTGACTACAGGAGCCAGCGAGGCTATCATTATGACCCTTGACTGCATTACCAATGAAGGGGATGAAATTATCATTCCTGAACCGTTTTATGCCAATTACGATACGTTTGCTGCGGCTTGCGGTGTTAAGGTAGTGCCTGTGCCATCTAGTTTGGAGACCCATTTTGCTTTGCCTAGCATTGAAACCATTGAGGCATTGATTCATTCAAAAACAAGAGCCATTTTTATATGCAATCCTAACAATCCAACGGGATATGTTTACACAAAAAAAGAACTAGAGGATTTGGCGGATTTGGTGAAAAAGCATGATATTTTTCTCATCGTAGACGAAGTATACAGAGAGTTTGTTTATGATGATGTACAACATTACTCTGTTTTATCTGTATCTGGCTTAGAACAACATGCTATTTTGGTAGATTCAATGTCCAAACGCTATAGTATGTGCGGTGCACGCATTGGATGTTTGGTATCTAAAAACAAAGCTGTTATGGAAGCCGCTCTTAAGTTTGCTCAGTCGCGCCTTTCACCACCAACTTTAGGCTTATTGGCTTCCGAAGCGGCCATGGATGCACCAGATTCTTATTTACTAGAGGTCATAAAGACCTATAAGAACAGACGAGATACACTTATTGAAGCATTGAATTCTGTTTCTGGAATAGAGGTGAGTGTGCCGGCAGGAGCTTTTTACTGCTTGGTGAAACTACCTGTTGAGGATAGCGACGATTTTGCTCAATGGTTGTTAGAGTCTTTTGAACACGATGGGAAAACCCTGATGGTTGCACCTGCTTCAGGATTTTATGGAAATCGTGCGTTGGGAAAATCATTGATTCGAATTGCTTACGTGCTTGATGCTTCAAAACTCAAAGAAAGTGCCGAGCTACTAAGTATGGCTTTGGCTGCATATCCAAAAAGCTTGCAAACGACCCATGTCAGATGATTCAAAAAGATGTTTTACTTACATCTTTTAACAGCTTGGGCGTAGCTGCAAAAGCCCCGTGGATGGCCACTGTCAATTCTGAGAAAGCTATTGTTGGTGTTTTAGACGACCCGCGTTTTAAAAATGCATGGATTCTTGGAGGTGGCAGTAACACCCTTTTTGTCGATGATCCCAAACATGCGATTATCAAAATGGAAATCTCTGGTATCGAAATCGTCGAGCAAGACACACAAACAGCCCTTGTTAAAGTGGGTGCTGGGGTCGATTGGCACCAATTGGTGCTTTGGTCATTGGAACATAATCTTGGAGGTATCGAAAACTTAGCTCTGATTCCTGGGCAGGTAGGAGCAGCTCCTATACAAAATATTGGAGCCTACGGAGTCGAACTTAAAGATGTTTTTCAAAGTTGTTCATTTATAGATCGTGAAAGTCGAAATCACCATACCTATGATATTGACCAATGCCAGTTTGGATATAGAGATTCCATATTTAAGAACGATTTAAAAAATCGGGTGATCATTACTTATGTATGGATTCGGTTGCAAAAAAAGAATTATACCCTGAAAACCGCATATGGTGCTATTCAATCTGTCCTAGCAACTTGGAAATGCGAAAGCCCTACCATTCATGATGTGGCTCGAGCGGTCATACACATTCGCCAAAGCAAACTTCCTGATCCTAAAAAATTGGGCAATGCAGGTAGTTTTTTTAAGAACCCTGTCGTACAAAAAACTGAGTTTGAAAGCCTACAACTAAAACATCCCACCATGCCATCTTATAAAACAGAGCATGGGCATTATAAAATACCTGCAGCTTGGCTTATTGAACAAGCTGGATTTAAAGGCAAACGTATGGGGGATGTAGGCATGCATGACCAACATGCTTTGGTGCTGGTCAATTATGGCAGTGGCACAGGGAAAGAGCTCGTAGCTTTCAGTCAAAAAGTTCAAAAGAAAGTATTGGATATGTTTGGCATTCATCTGATTCCTGAGGTGAATATTCTTTGAAACCTTATATTTGCACTATGGAACTCTTTCTGATAACTGTCGTTTTGTTGGGACTTGCTTTTGCAGGGATTGCTATTAAGATTTGGGCAAAAAAAGGTGGGGAATTTGCAGGAACTTGTGCCAGTCAAAGTCCATTTTTAAACAAAGAGGGGGAACCATGTAGTTTATGTGGTAAAATGCCCAATCAACAAACAGATTGCGACTTACCCAAATCACATCACAACTAACTATCAGCAGATTCACTATCTTTAGACTTCCTTGAGCAAAGAACAAGAACACATCCTTATACATATAAAAAATGCGCAAGCGGGAGACCAGCATGCGTTCAGGAGTCTGTTGGATTTACATTGGAACAAACTCTATGGCTTTCTGCTTCATCGAGTAGAAAATGAATATGATGCCGAAGACATTTGTTTACAAGCCTTTTCAAAAGCTTTTGATAAAATCGATTCTTTTGATTCGGATTTTCAATTTAACACCTGGCTAACTACCATAGCCAAAAACCTACATGTTGATCTTTTACGAAAGCAGCGTATTGAGACTAA
>JASFWO010000107.1:0-3854 GCA_050049275.1 Flavobacteriaceae bacterium
CAAAAAACCAAACGAACAAGCCTTTCGAGATGAGTTATTTGACATCAACAAAGTCCAACAACTATCTCAAAAAATGCAGGCAAAAATTGTAGAGGAGATTGAAGTAACCCCTGATGAGGTTCGCCAATTTTTTGACGATATACCCGCAGATGAGCTTCCTGTTTTTGGTGCAGAGTTAGAGATTGCACAGATTGTAATTGAGCCAGTACCTACTTCTGACGAAGAAGACCGCATCATTCGACAGCTAGAAAGCATGCGCAACGATGTGTTAGAAAACGGCTCCAGTTTTTCCTCAAAAGCCATTCTTTACTCACAAGACCCTGGTTCGAGGTCTCGTGGAGGTCGATACACATTGGACCGTAAAAGACCCATGATGGTCAAAGAATTTAGAGACCAAGCCTACAGACTTCGTGAGGGTGAAATATCACAACCATTTAAGACCGATTTTGGCTGGCATATTGTCACTGTTGATAAGATTCGTGGCCAACTCCTCGATGTAAGACATGTTTTGTTGGTGCCTGATGTTACCAATGTGGAGCTTGCCAAAGCTAAAAGGGAGCTAGATTTGATTCGTAAACGCATTCAAGATGGAGAGATCAGTTTTGATCAAGCCGCAATTGAATTTTCAGATGATAAGGATACACGTTCTAACGGAGGAGTGCTTATCAATCCAGCTACGGGAGACACGCGGTTTGAGTTGACTAAATTAGACCCAACCTTATACAACCAAATATTAAAACTTGAAGAGGATCAGATATCTATTCCGCTTCTAGATGAAGAACGTTCGGGTAAAAGAAAGTACAAAATCATCAAAGTCACCAACCGTTTTGATCAACATGTAGCAGATTATGCTCAAGACTATGTTAAAATCAAAGACTTGGCTTTAAAAGAAAAACAATTGGATGCCATTCAGAAATGGATGGCTGAAAAAATCACAGATACTTATGTTAACGTTAACCGTGTACATAAAGTATGTGATTTTGCTAATAAATGGATAAAAGAATAATTTAAGTTTGAACATGATTTTTAATTTGGACATGATAAAAGAGGTGTATGCACAACTTTCGGATAAAGTTGATGCAGCACGAAAGCTCACTAACAAACCTCTAACTCTCTCAGAAAAAATTCTTTATGCCCACTTATGGGACAACTCGGATAAAGCTTTTACAAGGGGAGCGGACTATGTAGATTTTGCTCCTGACCGCATAGCTTGTCAAGACGCTACGGCTCAAATGGCGTTGTTACAGTTTATGCAAGCAGGGAAGTCAAAAGTAGCCGTACCTACAACAGTCCATTGTGACCACTTGATTCAGGCCAAAGTTGGCGCCGATAAAGATTTGCAGTCAGCTTTAAACAATAGCAACGAGGTTTTTAATTTTCTTGAATCTGTTTCCAACAAGTATGGCATAGGTTTTTGGAAGCCTGGAGCTGGAATTATTCATCAAGTTGTTTTAGAAAACTATGCGTTTCCAGGAGGTATGATGATTGGTACGGACTCTCATACAGTAAATGCTGGAGGTCTAGGCATGCTCGCCATTGGAGTTGGTGGGGCAGATGCAGTAGATGTTATGGCCGGTATGCCTTGGGAGCTTAAGTTTCCAAAGCTCATAGGCGTAAAACTCACGGGTAAATTGTCTGGTTGGACTGCCCCCAAAGATGTTATCCTTAAAGTAGCAGGTTTGTTAACCGTTAAGGGTGGAACAGGTGCTATTGTTGAATATTTTGGAGAAGGCGCACAAAACTTGTCATGTACTGGGAAAGGAACCATTTGTAACATGGGAGCTGAAATAGGTGCCACCACTTCTACATTTGGTTACGACACTGCTATGGAACGTTATTTACGTGCCACTGGAAGAGATGCTGTAGCGGATGCTGCCAACGAGGTCAAAGAACACCTAACGGGTGATCCAGAGGTGTACGAAAACCCTGAGCAATATTTTGATCAGGTAATAGAGATTGACCTTTCAGAGCTAAAACCACATCTCAACGGTCCATTCTCACCAGATATCGCAACCCCTGTGCAACTTATGAGTGACAAAGCTGCTGAAAATGATTGGCCTTTGAAAGTAGAGTGGGGGCTTATAGGCTCATGTACGAACTCTTCCTATGAAGATTTGTCTCGTGCGGCTTCGATTGCACAACAAGCCGTAGATAAAAATCTTAAAACCAAAGCTGACTTTGGAATCAACCCTGGCTCTGAGCAAGTTAGATATACTGCTGAGCGCGACGGGCTGTTATCTATTTTTGAGTCTTTAGATGCTAAGATTTTCACCAATGCCTGCGGCCCATGTATAGGTCAGTGGGATCGTGAAGGAGCTGATAAGCAAGAAAAAAATACCATTGTGCACTCTTTCAATAGAAACTTTGCTAAGCGAGCAGATGGAAATCCCAACACGCATGCTTTTGTTGCATCGCCCGAAATGGTAGCTGCAGTGGCAATCGCAGGACGTTTAGATTTTAACCCCATGACCGACAAGCTAATCAATGAAGCAGGCCAAGAGGTTATGCTTGATGAGCCCACTGGATGGGAACTCCCACCAAAAGGATTTGATGTCAAGGATAATGGTTATTTGGCACCCCTAGCTGATGGAAGTGGAGTAGAGGTTAACGTAAACCCTTCTTCTGAACGTTTAGAGCTTTTAACACCTTTTTTGCCTTGGGATGGTCAAAACATAACGGGTGCAAAGCTACTTATCAAAGCGCACGGAAAATGTACTACAGACCACATCTCCATGGCGGGTCCTTGGTTAAGATATCGTGGTCATTTGGACAATATTTCTAACAACTGTTTGATCGGAGCGGTCAATGCATTTAATCAAAAAACAAACTTTGTCAAAAACCAGATGGATGGTCAATATGGTGGAGTTCCTGAAACCCAACGCCAATACAAAGCCGCAGGTATTCCGACGGTTGTTGTAGGTGATCATAACTATGGTGAAGGTTCATCAAGAGAACATGCAGCAATGGAGCCACGTCATTTAGGTGTTAAGGTGGTTTTGGTGAAGTCTTTTGCCCGTATTCACGAGACCAACCTTAAAAAACAAGGGATGTTAGGTCTAACTTTTGCCAATGAGAATGATTATGATCTCATTCAGGAGGATGATACGTTCAACTTTGTTGACCTAGTCAACTTTGCTCCTGGCAAACCCTTAACGATTAAATTGGTTCACAGCGATGGATCTATTGACCAGATTACAGCCAACCATTCTTACAATACAGCACAAATTGAATGGTACAAAGCAGGTTCTGCGTTGAACCTGATCAAGGAGCAAAACGCTTAGAAACAATAGGAAAATACCCTTTTATACGCTAATTTTGAAAAAAAAATTAGCTATGATGCGTCTTCATAATTGGGTGCGTATTTTATTTTCTACTCGTTTAACAGCCGTCCTTTTCATTGTCTTTTGCGTGGCCATGGCCGTGGGTACCTTTGTTGAGAGTGTCCATGATACGGCTACCGCTCGCATTTGGGTTTATAATGCTTGGTGGTTTGAGGCGATTATGGGGGTATTTGTGCTCAATTTTTTAGGTAACATCAAGCGTTACCAGCTTTTGAGCTTTCAAAAATGGCCTGTTCTTTTGCTTCACTTATCCTGGATTTTAATCATATTGGGAGCTTTTGTAACCCGTTATTTTGGATATGAAGGGGTGATGCCCATACGAGAAAACACCAGCAGTAATACCTTTTTTAGCGAAAAAACCTATTTGACCATACTCATTGATGGTCAAATGAATGGGCAAGCCATGCGGAAGAAATTGCAAGACGATCTATTACTCGCCGAGCCCACAAATAACGACTTTAAGTGGAAAACAGACTTCAATGGACAACATCTGACCATTTCCTATGTCGACTT
>JASFWO010000035.1:0-7730 GCA_050049275.1 Flavobacteriaceae bacterium
AGCCATAGCGGTCAAAGTGGTGGAGGTCCTTTCGCTACAGCAACCTCCTCATTAAAGGGAAATGTCACCAATCTTACAAATCCTGATAACCCTGCTCTTGGTTATTTTCGAGTGGTTGAGCATAGCTCAGTACCATTTACAGCCGAATAGCTATTTTTGTGTATGGGGTTTAAAAAAATTACCGAATCCTCCTCTCACTACGATAACTTAGAGAATCTAAGCATACACGATTTGGTTCAAATAATCAATATAGAGGACCGAAAAGTAGCTGATGCTGTCAAAGATGTGCTTGATGAAATTTGTGCTTTTACCGAAGCGGTTCTCCCTAGAATGCAAGCCGGAGGACGTTTATTCTACATTGGAGCAGGGACAAGTGGCCGGTTGGGTATTTTAGATGCCTCTGAATGTCCACCCACATTTGGGGTTGACCCAGGAGTTGTGGTAGGGCTCATTGCTGGGGGTGATGGTGCCATCAGACAAGCTGTTGAGGGTGCCGAGGACAACCCAAACCAAGGGTGGAAAGACCTAGAGACATATAAAATCAATTCAAATGACAGTGTGGTTGGCATCGCCGCTTCTGGCACCACACCCTATGTCCTAGGGGCTATTGAGGCTTGTAACAAACACAACATACTAACGGCGTGTGTGAGCTGTAACCCTGGCAGTCCTCTTACAAAAACCGCACGCCACCCAATTGTTCCAGTAGTCGGATCCGAGGTTGTCACAGGAAGCTCTCGTTTGAAAGCAGGGACAGCCCAAAAAATGATACTCAATACCTTGTCTACAACATTGATGATAAAGCTAGGTCATGTAAAAGGCAACAGAATGATCGACATGCAACTAAGCAATCAAAAACTCATCGAAAGAGGTGTCCAAATGATTGTTGGATCGTTGGGAGTAAACAAAGAACAAGCAAAAGCACTGCTTGAAGAACACGGCAGTGTGCGCGCAGCCTTAAAAATAAAAAACCATGAATAAAGAATTGCTTTTTAAAGGCTTGCAACGTCTTTTCGTGGCTTTGATCATGGCCTTTACTGGACCTGTCATTTATTCTTCATCGCTTAAAAACGAAGAACACCCACTTTTTATACCCGTGTTAGTGTTGGGGATTGGATTGTGTTTTGGAGCCATTTATTTTGGCTTTAAAGGAATTGCTTTACTCGTTAAAGGTTTCTTTAATGAAAACTAGAGTTTGTACTTGCAGCTGCCTACAATCCTATTATCTTTGTCAAGATTATTTTCAAGTATGATCGAAGTGAAATTGCCCGATGGGGCTGTAATGAAAGTGTCAAGCGGCACAACTCCGATGGAAATCGCTGAATCTATCAGTAGTGGGCTGGCACGCAATGTACTATCCGCCGCATATAACGATCAAACTGTTGAAGCAAACACTCAATTGGTTGAAAACGGTGATTTGGTTTTGTACACTTGGGATCAAAAAGAAGGGAAACAAGCTTTTTGGCATTCTTCTGCACACATATTAGCTCAAGCCCTTGAGGAGCAATACCCTGGAATTCAACTAACCATAGGTCCTGCTATCGAAAATGGCTTCTATTATGATATAGACCCAGGCGATCATGCGGTAACTGAAAAAGATTTTGGGTTACTTGAAAAACGCATGTTGGAAATTGCCCGCGAGAAACATCCATTTGTATTAAGATCTATCTCTAAATCCGATGCATTGGCGCATTATACCGATCAAAAAAACAGCTACAAAGTCGAATTGATAGAAAACCTTGAGGATGGAAGCATCACTTTTTGTGATCATTCTGATTTCACAGATCTTTGTCGTGGAGGTCATATACCTCACACGGGTTTTGTCAAGGCAGTCAAGTTGACAAATATTGCAGGTGCATATTGGCGCGGGGATGAAACCAACACCCAGCTAACTCGTATTTATGGCATTTCATTTCCTAAGCAAAAATTGCTGACCGAATACCTGAACATGCTAGAGGAAGCTAAAAAGAGAGACCACCGAAAATTGGGTGCTGAATTAGGACTCTTTACTTTTTCCAAAAAAGTTGGTCAAGGTTTGCCTCTATGGTTGCCAAAAGGGGCTGCTCTGAGAGAGCGACTAGAACAATTTTTAAAAGACGCACAGCGAAAAGCTGGTTATGAGCAAGTAGTCTCACCTCATATTGGACACAAAGATTTGTATGTCACTTCTGGACACTATGAAAAATATGGTGCTGACAGTTTTCAACCCATCAAAACACCTGCAGATGATGAGGAGTTTTTGTTGAAGCCTATGAATTGCCCTCATCATTGCGAAATATACGCATCTAGTAAGTTGAGCTACCGTGACCTTCCAATACGGTATGCTGAATTTGGGACCGTTTATAGATACGAGCAAAGCGGAGAGTTGCATGGTCTTACGCGTGTAAGAGGGTTTACCCAAGATGACGCACATATCTTTTGTACTCCCGAACAATTAAACGAAGAGTTCAAAGCAGTGATCGACTTGGTGTTATATGTGTTTGGATCACTTGGTTTTGAAGACTTTACAGCGCAAGTTTCTTTAAGAGACCCTGAAAAACCTGAGAAATACATCGGAAATTCTGAAAATTGGGATAAAGCTGAAAAAGCCATCATCAATGCTGCTCAAGAGAAGGGGTTGAATTATGTTATTGAAACTGGCGAAGCTGCATTTTACGGTCCAAAACTCGATTTTATGGTCAAAGATGCATTAGGGAGAAGTTGGCAGCTCGGAACCATTCAGGTTGACTACAACCTTCCTGAGCGATTCGATTTAAGTTATAAAGGCAGTGACAATGAGTATCACCGACCTATAATGATACACCGTGCTCCATTTGGCAGTATGGAACGATTTGTTGCGATTCTTTTAGAGCATACAGGAGGAAATTTTCCGTTATGGCTTACACCGAAACAAGTTAACATCTTGTGTGTGAGTGAGAAACATGAAAAATACGCTAAAAAAGTTTCAGAATTATTGAAAAATCACGAAATTCGCGCCCTCGTGGATAACCGAAATGAAACCATCGGTAAAAAAATTCGTGAGTCAGAAGTAAGCAAAGTACCCTACATGATTGTCGTAGGAGAACAAGAGACTCATCAAAATATGGTGTCAGTTCGGGAACACGGAGGAAAAGATCACGGCAGTATGTCAGTATCTGAGTTTGTATCAATTCTCCAAGGAGTCGTTGATCAAGAACTAAAAACATTTGAACCCTAAAAATTCGCGTTATCGCAATACGAAGAAGAAGAAGCAGAGGACCTGCTCGCATCATTAAAGAGGACCCACACAAAATCAATGAAAAGATTTTGGCGCGTGAGGTTCGATTGGTTGGTGATAATGTCGAGATGGGTGTTTATCCTTTGGCCAAAGCCAAAGAGTTTGCAGCGGAACTAGAATTGGATTTGGTTGAAATTTCACCGAATGCCAATCCACCAGTTTGTAAGATCATTGACTATAAAAAGTTTCTCTACGAGCAAAAGAAAAGAGACAAAGTGCTTAAGGCAAAAGCATCTAAAATTGTTCTTAAAGAAATTAGGTTTGGACCACAAACCGATGAGCATGATTACGAATTCAAGAAAAAGCATGCCATTAAGTTCTTAGAAGAAGGAGCCAAGTTAAAAGCTTTTGTCTTTTTTAAAGGTAGATCTATCATTTTCAAAGAGCAGGGACAGATTTTGTTGCTGAGATTAGCACAAGAGCTTGAACCCTATGGAAAGGTAGAGCAGTTGCCGAAATTGGAAGGAAAAAGGATGATTATGTTAATCAATCCAAAAAAATAAATTAATTAAATCGAGTCGAATGCCTAAACAAAAAACAAAATCGAGCGCAAAAAAGCGATTTAAACTTACTGGTAGCGGAAAAATCAAACGCAAGCATGCATTTAAGAGCCATATTTTGACAAAAAAGTCAAAAAAACGTAAGCTCAAGTTAACACATGCAACATTGGTTCACGAATCTGATGCCGATAACGTAAAACAACAACTTCGATTGAAGTAAAAATTGGTGTATAACCCTGGGGCGGGTAAAGAAAGTGTTTTGAAAACCACCTTCCTCAAAAAATAAATTAAAAAATGCCTAGATCAGTAAATGCTGTGGCCTCTAGGGCCCGAAGAAAGAAGATTCTTAAACAAGCCAAAGGATACTTTGGTCGTAGAAAGAACGTATGGACGGTAGCTAAAAATGCCGTTGAAAAAGGATTACAATACGCTTATCGTGACAGACGTGCCAAAAAACGCACTTTCCGTGCTCTTTGGATCACACGTATCAACGCAGGTGCGCGTTTGCATGGCATGTCTTACTCCGAGTTTATGGGGAAAGTAAAAGCCAACAAAATTGAACTCAACAGAAAGGTGTTAGCCGATTTGGCCATGAACCACCCAGAGGCTTTTAGCGCTGTAGTTGAGAAAGTAAAATAAAACGAAAATTTTACTATAAAAATTAACCCGCTTTTCAGCGGGTTTTTTTGTTTTAGAAAGGAACGCCGTCATCATTCCCAAAAGCATCATTTGGGTCTATTCGAGGTCCGTCAAAAGGATTGTCGTTGTCTTGATTGATTTTGGATTGAAATTCAATCGGTGCATCAAAAGCATCAAGGTTTTCAAATTTACCAAGTGACCCTACAAACTTTAATCGAATATTACTTAACCCGCCATTCCGGTGCTTGGCTACGATAAATTCAGCTTGACCTGCAGAGGGAGTACGTTCTTCGTCATCCCATTCGTCGATTTTATAATATTCAGGACGATAGATAAACGAAACAATGTCTGCATCTTGTTCAATGGCTCCTGATTCACGTAAATCAGATAACAAGGGACGCTTGCTTCCACCACGAGTTTCAACAGCCCTTGATAACTGAGATAGCGCAATGACTGGAATATCGAGTTCTTTGGCCAAGGCTTTCAAGTTACGTGAGATCATGGATATTTCTTGCTCTCTGTTACCCGATTTGTTAGATGAAGAACCAGTGGTCATAAGTTGAAGATAATCAACTACAATCAGTTTGATTCCATATTGCGAGGACAATCGTCGTGCTTTAGCGCGCAAATCAAATATTGATAAAGAAGGTGTGTCATCTATGAACAATGGTGCGTTTTCTAATGCGGTCACCTTTACGTTGAGTTGTTTCCACTCATGGTCCTCAAGATTTCCGGTTCGTAACTTTTCGGATGACAAGCCTGTTTCTGATGAAATAAGCCTTGTAATCAGTTGAACAGATGACATTTCAAGGGAGAAAAAAGCAACAGGAGCCCCGTGGTCTATGCAGATGTTACGCGCCATGGAAAGGGTAAAAGCTGTTTTTCCCATACCAGGTCGCGCCGCTACAATAATCAAGTCACTAGGCTGCCAACCTGAGGTAAGTTTGTCTAAATCCGAAAAACCAGAGGCAACTCCAGAAAGACCTTCTTTATTTGAAATTTCTTCAATTTTTTTCTTTGCTTGAATCACCAAATTCTGAGCAGATTCAGTTGATTTTTTGATGTTACCTTGTGTAACGTCATAGAGTTTGGATTCTGCTTCGTCGAGCATATCAAAAACATCTTTGGTATCATCGTAAGCATTCTCGATGATCTCATTAGATATTTTGATCAAACTTCTTTGAATATATTTTTGAAGAATCACACGAGCGTGGTATTCTATGTGTGCAGAAGAGGAAACTTTTTGAGTGAGCTGAATGAGATAAAAATCTCCTCCTGCTTGGTCAAGTTTAGCGTTCTTACGCAATTGTGTAGAAACTGTTAATAGGTCAATCGGACTTGAGTCATTGAACAGCTGTATCATTGACTCAAATATATATTGATGTGATTGTTTATAAAATGATTCAGGTCTAAGAATATCTATGACCGTATCCACTCCTTTTTTGTCAATCATCATTGCGCCAAGAACGACACCTTCTAAATCAAGTGCTTGAGGCGGAATTTTCCCTAGCTCCATATTGACGAGCTGTCCAGTATTTGGGGAAGGTTGGTTTACAGATTTTGGCTTTTCCATGACCCCTAAATTAGGATTTATTTAATCAAAAGAAGGTGAATGCGTGTCCTAAAAGACCAACACCAATTTGTTGATAAGTTACTGATTATTGTTTATAACCCCAACCCTATTCTTGGTAAACGCCCATTTGGAAAAACTTTTCTTGCCGAGTTGCAATCAACTCCTCAGTAGAAAGGTTTTTGAGCTCCTCATAAGCTTTCAAAATACATTTTTGCACTGTATTAAACGTCTGTTGACGGTCACGATGAGCGCCTCCGAGGGGTTCTTTTACAATATTATCGACAAGTTTTAGACGTTTCATGTCTTTGGCAGTTAGTTTTAAGGCACTCGCAGCCTCCTCTTTGTGTTCCCAACTTCGCCAAAGAATTGATGAGCAAGATTCAGGAGATATTACAGAATACCAAGTGTTTTCTAACATCATTACTCGATCGCCAACTCCAATGCCTAAAGCGCCTCCAGAAGCACCTTCTCCTATTATGACAACGACCACAGGTGTTTTTAGACGGGACCTTTCCAATATGTTGCGCGCTATGGCTTCTCCTTGCCCACGCTCTTCAGCTTCAAGACCTGGATATGCTCCGGGAGTGTCCACAAAACAAACTACAGGGATTCCAAATTTTTCAGCAGATTTCATCAATCGAAGGGCTTTTCTGTACCCCTCGGGATTGGCCATCCCAAAGTTTCTGTATTGTCGAGTTTTGGTGTTAAATCCTTTTTGTTGTCCTATGAATAAAAAACTCTGGTTTCCAATTTTACCAAACCCTCCGATCATGGCTTTGTCATCTTTTACTGTACGATCGCCGTGTAGTTCTAAAAAACTTTCACCTGCGATAGCTTTGATGTAATCCATGGTGTACGGACGCATCGGATGACGGGACATTTGAACCCTTTGCCAAGGAGTTAGATTGTTGTATATCTCCTTTTTGGTGGCAAGTAATTTTTCTTCAATTTGGGCACATGTAGTCGTTACATCGACATCACTTTCATTGCCTAAAATGGCACATTTTTCAAGCTGTGCTTCTAGTTCTTGGATGGGTTGTTCAAAGTCCAAATATTCCATGTGGTTCTCATTTGGTCAGACAAATATAGGGATTTTCATGTGCTCAATTTTTATCTTTAGAAGGGTTTTTTAACTTTAATATACCATTGATCATCACAGAAATTAAAATCAATATTGTTCCTAGATAAAATGAAACATCCATTCTTTCAGAATCTCCAAATATTAACACCGCTAAAAGAACACCATATACAGGTTCCATGTTAATTCCCAACATAATCGAGAATGGCGACAAATGACGCATCACAGATATGGAAACTACAAAAGCGTAGGCTGTGCATATGGTAGCCAATAAAACCAACCATAAAATATCTGAGGCTTTGATGCTAAAAAAATCAACATCAAAACCATGTGAGACACTCAAAAAAAGGCTTGTAAAAATTGCTCCTGTACCCAGTTGGTAAAAAGACATGACCCGCGCATCAGATCGGTGAACAACAACCCCGTTAATCAAGGTAAAGGCTACTGAAAAAATCATGGCTAAACCCGCATAAATCATTCCATATACATAGGTGTATTCGGCGTCCAAAATAATAGCCAAACCAATAACAACCATAAAGCCTAATACAATTTCATAGAGTATTAATTTCCTTTTGTAAAAAAAGGGCTCAACCAGGGCAGTAACAAAAGCACCTGAGGCTAAAATTGCGAGTGTAATAGAGACGTTGGATATCTTGATTGCATGAAAAAAACATATCCAGTGCAATG
>JASFWO010000106.1:0-3862 GCA_050049275.1 Flavobacteriaceae bacterium
TCCACACAAACCCATGACTGCTAATTGCTTGTTGGTCATTCGAAAAGAGGCTTTTTTAATCCAAAGTACGATACCTAGAACAATTGAGGCCATACTCATTCGATACCAAACCAATGACAAAGCATCTATTGAAATTAGCTTTCCTAAAATGGCTGTAAAGCCGAAAATAAAAACAATAAAGTGGAAATGGAGGGTACTCTTAAGTTTATCTTTTTGCATAGCGCAACAATAATAATGACAGGATACCAAAAACAATATTTGGCAACCAAGCCGCTAGTGCAGCTGTGAAATTGGCCTTTTCGACCATCACTTCAAATATCTTATCAAAGAAAACATAAATAAATGCCAACACAATACCAAAAGCCAGATTCATACCAATACCTCCTCTTCGTTTAAAAGAAGCCACTGAAACCCCAATAATGGTTAATATAAAGGCTGACACAGGTAGAGACCACCGTTTGTGTCGAACCAACAAATGACTATTTATGAGTGGGCTCCCACTTTCGCGCTCTTGATCAATAAATCGGTTAAGAGCACCCATGGTCAAGGTCTGTGCTTTGTACTCAAGAGGAGATAAGTCTTCGAATGTAAATGCAAAAAGCGTATCTAAACGTGGTTTGCTCTCAATAAGCTCGTTGTTTCCATCAAAACTTCTTTTGAAATAATTAGTCAGCCGATACATACTGTCTTTTTCGACCCAACGTATGTTTTGAGCTGTAATTTTGTACATCAACTGATTGTCTTGAAAATGCTCATAACTGAAGTTGTATCCCAGCTGACGCTTGGGGTTGTATTGGCTCAGAAAAACAAAGTCATTTTCTCCAAATTGCTTGTACAACAAGTGCGTTTGCCTGTCGTTTCGATTCGATTTATAATATTTAAACTCAAATTCATTAAAATTTTTACTCGTTACAGGCACAATAAACTGTCCTGTCAAAAAAGCACCCACTGCAATAACGGATGCTGCAATCATAAAAGGACGTAAATAACGGTAAAAAGATATACCAGAACTGAGGATTGCTATCACCTCTGTATTGGAGGCCAATTTAGAAGTAAACCATATGACCGATAGAAATAAAAAAATCGGAAACAATAAATTTCCAAAAAACCATACAAAATTGAAGTAGTGCCATATAATCTCTTCTGATGGAACTTCATATTGTTTGAATTTATCAATTTTCTGAGACAAATCTACCAGGATGCTTATGGGTACAAACAAAAGCAACATGGTCAGAAAAGTACCCACATATTTGAAGACGATATATCGATCTAAGATTTTTATCATTCGTCTACAATCTTTTGTCCATTTGAGCAACCATTTGGTTTTTCCAGATCATAAAGTTACCAGCTAATATATGTTTTCTAGCCTCGCGCACCAACCATAAATAAAAACTTAGATTGTGTAGGGTGGCGATTTGTTTGCCTAAAAATTCATTGGCCGCAAACAGATGACGTAAATATGCTTTAGAATAAAAAACATCTACATGAGAGGTCCCTTCAGGATCGATAGGAGAATAATCGTCTGCCCATTTTTTGTTTTTGATGTTGATCGTACCATGTGCAGTAAACAACATCCCGTTGCGTGCATTTCTTGTAGGCATCACACAATCGAACATGTCGATACCAAGTGCAATGTTTTCTAACAAGTTAATTGGGGTTCCAACTCCCATCAAATAGCGAGGTTTATCTTTTGGCAATTCTTCACAAACAGCCTCTACCATTTCATACATTTCTGGAGCAGGCTCTCCCACAGAAAGACCTCCAATTGCATTTCCTACCGCATGGGTGTCAGCTATGTATTTGGCAGATTCCTTGCGTAAATCCGTGTAGGTACTACCCTGAACGATAGGAAAGAGGTATTGGGTATGTCCGTATTTTGGGGAAGTGTTGTCCATTTGTTTTAAACAACGATCGAGCCAACGATGGGTCAAGTGCATAGAATTTTTGGCATAATTGTAATCACACGGATACGGAGTGCATTCATCAAAAGCCATGATAATATCAGCCCCTATAGATCGCTGTATATCAATGGCCTTCTCAGGAGTGAAAAAATGTTTTGACCCATCAATATGAGAACGGAAAGCCACCCCATTCTCTTCAATTTTTCGATTTTCGGATAGTGAATAGACCTGATATCCTCCACTATCTGTGAGGATGTTACCATCCCAGTTCATAAACTTATGAATCCCTCCAGCTCGTTCTAAAATATCTACTCCTGGACGTAAGAACAAATGATAGGTGTTCGATAATATAATGTCGGGGTTGACATCATTTTTAAGATCTCGCTGAAGCACACCCTTAACAGTAGCCTGAGTACCCACTGGCATAAAGATGGGCGTTTGTATCACTCCATGATCAGTTGTGATTGTAGCAGCACGCGCTTGTGAAGAAGGATCCGTATGTTCGCAGGTGAATTTCATTTGATGGCAAAGATAACCATACCAACTTAGCTCTGAATTTTTCTTAACAAAATGTTGATTTCTAAATTTGAATTATAAGCAAAAAAGTTTTTTTTGGGTAACATGATGTATTATTTTTATGCGCATTAACAAAAACTACAAATGAATACATTCGAATCACTCGAACAAATGGTTCAACAAGTACGCAGAGATATACTGCGTATGGTCCATAAAGTCAATTCTGGCCATCCTGGAGGTTCTTTAGGCTGTGCCGAATTTTTTGTTGTTCTATACAAAGAATTGATGCATTACAACACAGATTTTGACATGGACGGTCATGGTGAGGATGTATTCTTCTTGTCAAATGGACATATATCTCCTGTATATTACAGTGTTTTGGCAAGAAGTGGTTTTTTTCCAGTCGACGAGCTGAACACTTTCCGTTTGTTGGATTCTCGCCTTCAAGGACACCCTACCACACACGAAGGGCTACCAGGAGTGCGCATTGCCTCTGGATCTCTTGGTCAAGGGATGTCTGTAGCCTTGGGTACAGCTGCTGCAAAAAAACTTAACAATGACAATCATTTAGTTTACAGCCTTCATGGAGATGGAGAACTTCAGGAAGGTCAAAACTGGGAAGCCATCATGTATGCAGGGGCTAAAAAAGTTGATAATTTGATTTCAACGATTGATGTGAATGGAAAACAGATTGATGGCAGTACAGATGATGTATTGGCCATGGGAGATTTAAAGGAGAAGTTTAATGCTTTTGGATGGGAAGTAATCACAATAGAAAACGGAAATGACATTCCCTCAATCATAGAAGGCATGAATCAAGCAAAAAAGTCCAGTGGTATGGGCAAACCAGTGTGTGTATTGCTTCATACTGAAATGGGTAATGGGGTCGACTTTATGATGCATACCCATGCATGGCACGGAAAAGCTCCAAACGATGAACAACTC
The DNA here is from genome assembly GCA_050049275.1 of Flavobacteriaceae bacterium. Lineage (GTDB taxonomy): Bacteria > Bacteroidota > Bacteroidia > Flavobacteriales > Flavobacteriaceae > UBA724. The sequence continues at coordinate 3,363 of JASFWO010000106.1, forward strand.
CAAAATGCACTCAACCAAAATCCTGTCACACTAGGTGACTATTGATACAAAACCAATGAAAAAATACACTTACACAGACAAAATAGACACTCGTTCAGGATTTGGGGCTGGCCTTGAAGAACTCGGGAAGACAAACCCCAACGTTATAGCTCTTTGTGCTGACTTAACAGGTTCTTTAAAGATGGATGCCTTTAAAAACAACCACCCTGAAAGATTTTTTCAAGTAGGAATTGCTGAAGCCAATATGATGGGAATGGCCGCTGGTATGACCATAGGCGGTAAGATTCCGTTTACTGGCACTTTTGCCAATTTTTCAACAGGTAGAGTGTATGATCAAATACGTCAATCCATTGCTTATTCTCATAAAAATGTCAAAATATGTGCATCTCACGCAGGTGTGACTTTGGGAGAAGATGGAGCTACCCACCAGATACTAGAAGACATCGGATTGATGAAAATGTTACCAGGGATGACCGTCATCAATACTTGTGACTTTAACC
>JASFWO010000011.1:0-11578 GCA_050049275.1 Flavobacteriaceae bacterium
GATGGTGTCGAACATGTTGTCCGTGTCGTTTAAGATCTCTGAACAGCCCTCCACAGCCAAGTGATTGGTGCCTCCCTCTGGAAGGATATAAAAAGAAGGATGCTGGTCCAGTAAGGGCTGAATGCCTTTGTCTTTGAGTTGGTATGTGTCTCTAGAGACAAAGTGCAATTGCATGCCTTTGGATTGGCAATAGGTCAAGGTGGGGTTTAGGGGTTTGTGAGCGAGTTCTTCTCCTCGAACTACCCCTATGGATGGTAGGCCACAAGCAGAAGCCGCAGCCGCAGTAGCTGCCAAATGATTGGAAAAAGCACCTCCGAAAGTGAGCATCCCGGTGCATTTTTCTTTTTGAGCTTGTTGTAGGTTGTATTTTAATTTTCTGAACTTATTGCCTGAAACTTCGGCATGTAAAAGGTCTTCTCTTTTGACATACACCTCTGCCCCTTTTTTCTTAAAGATGGGCAATTCAAAAACTTGGTTGGGTAGGGTTTTATTTGAAAAAAGCATGGGTAAAAGTACGGGTTCGCAAGAAAACCTTTATTTTTATTTTATGAAAAAGAAAAACATCCCATTAGAGACGGGGGATTATTACTTGTCTTCTGAAGGATACAAGGTTTTTACAGCTCAATACCATCTCAAGCGAGGGTATTGTTGTGAAAGCAATTGCAGGCATTGCCCTTACGGATACGACCCTAAAACGGCATGATATTTGGACGTTTGTTGTAAATTAAATTCCGATGAAAAAAGTAGCCCTTCTTCTTATGTTCGCTGCCTTGGTTTCTTGCGGCTCGCTCCGCGTGAGCAGCGACTATGACCAAAAGGTTGATTTTTCAACCTACGATTCTTATGCGTTTTTTAAACCTGGAATCAACAAAGTAGAAATTTCTGATTTGGACAAGCGTCGCATACTAAACGCATTGGAGACTGCGCTTCAATCCAAAGGGTTTGAGGCCTCCGAAAAACCCGATTTGTTAATCAGTTTTAAAACTCAAGCCAAAGAGAATGTCAATGTGCACCACAATTACCCATATTATGGATGGGGATGGGGATGGCATCCTTTCGGTATCTACCATCACCCTTATGTCAGTACACAAACGCAAGGAATATTGTGTATCGACTTGATTGATGCTAAAACCAAACATCTGGTTTGGCAAGGCAAAGGAGTCGGAGTATTACAAGAAGGAACAGTAGCCAAGCGCGAAGCCCGCATACGTGAGTTTGTACAAGAAATTATAAACCAATACCCTCCAGGATCAAACTAATTTAAAATTATATTTAACCAACGCCCCTATGCCAAACGAACCACTTTCCAATCCGATAATAGATCGGTTGCCCAAACACCTACATGCCTACATACATCCCCAGCATTACGAACAATACTCAGCAGTTGACCAAGCGGTTTGGCGATATGTGATGCGTCTAAACAAACACGTACTTCCCAAAATCGCCCATAGCAGTTATTTAGAAGGTTTGGATAAAACAGGGATTCGAACAAACGAAATTCCCAATATGTATGGGATGAATCGTATTTTAAAAGAAATAGGATGGGCTGCCGTAGCTGTTCATGGATTTATACCACCTCAAGCTTTTATGGAGTTTCAAGCCTATCAGGTACTGGTCATTGCTGCTGACATACGCACTATCGAACATATTGGCTATACTCCTGCTCCTGATATATTGCACGAAGGCGCCGGACATGCACCCATCATTGCTAATCCCGAATATACAGAATATTTGAGACGATTCGGTGAAATAGGCTGTAAAGCGATCGGGAATGCCTACGACAAAGCACTCTACTCAGCTGTGCGTACGTTGTCTAATATTAAAGAACATCCTGCTACATCGCCCAAACAAATTAAAGAAGCAGAGGAGATCGTTATTGATTTACAACAAAAAAAAAATACACCTAGTGAATTGGCTCAAATTCGAAACCTGCATTGGTGGACGGTGGAATATGGATTGATTGGTCCTCTAAGTAATCCAAAAATTTATGGGGCTGGGCTGTTGTCATCTATAGCAGAAAGTCAGTCATGTTTGAAAGAGGGAGTTAAAAAAATACCTTATTCCCTTGCCGCAGCTCAACAAGGATTTGATATTACTCAGCCACAGCCTCAACTTTATGTGACACCCGACTTTGCACATCTGTCTATGGTCTTGGAAGAGTTTGCTCAAACCATGGCACTTTGCAATGGAGGTTTGGAGGGAGTCCTTCAACTCATTGGCTCACAAGAAGAGGGCACCATTGAGTTGAGTACTGGACTTCAGATTTCAGGAGTCTTTATTAACTCTATAGTTCATCGTGGAAAACCTATTTATATTCAAACTCAGGGGCCGACGGCTTTGGCTTATCAGAATAGTGAACTTATCGGTCATGGGGTTGCACAGCACCCTTATGGATTTGGTAGCCCTGTTGGCAAACTCAAACATTCGAATCTAGCCATTGAAGACATGACCCCACACGACTTACTTATACATGGCATCTACGAAGGGCAGCGAGCCAAGTTGGTGTTTGAGGGGAATATTTGTGTTGAAGGAGAAGTGATTACAGGCACTCGAAATATTCAAGGAAAAATCATGACAATCAAATTTAAAGATTGTCTGGTCACACATGGCGACAGTGTTTTATATCACCCCGACTGGGGCATCTATGACATGGCTGTTGGCAAAGAGGTATTGGCTGCTTATTCGGGAGTAGCTGATCCAGATCGTTTTCCCTTGGTTCCTCCACAAGAAAAAAACAGCACCACAGAAAAACCCTTGCCGCCACTCAATGAAGTCTACACAGCAGTACGCCAACTGCGCAAACAGAATCAAGCCAAAGAAAACCAATTGGAATCTTTTTTAGAATTGCTCCAAACCGATGGCAAAGCAGATGGATGGTTGGCTGTGTTGGAGATTTGTGAATTGGCAACTGATCAAGGTTTTGAAAAAGTGATCAAAAACAGTCTTGGCTACTTAAAACAGCTCCAAAAAAAATATCCCGAGCTAAAAATCCCTATTGATGACGGGTTGAAACTTTTATAAACAATAAGTAACGCCAACTAACCCAACAAGTCCTCTGCGGCCTTAAGTGCCTCTTTGATTCCGTTGGGATTTTTTCCGCCAGCTGTTGCAAAAAAGGGCTGACCGCCCCCGCCGCCTTGGATATATGAACCAAGTTGTCGTACCATGGTATTGGCATTGAGTCCGTTGGTGTCCACCAAGTTTTTGGAGACATAACATGCCAACAATGGCTTACCATTTTGTACGCTCCCCAGCACAAGTACCAAATCATTGACTTCTGCTCCTAGAGCAAAAGCCATGTCTTTGAGTCCAGAGGCATCTGTGTCTAGCGCATAAGCAAGAAAATTGACCCCTTTATGCGGTTTTATTTTTGCAATGAGTTCGTTCTTTTGGTGTCCGACTAAGGTTTTTCTCAGATTTTCGAGCTGTTTTTTATAGTGTGTATTTTCTTCCAATAAACTGTCAACAGCCTTGCTTAGATCCTGAGGGTTTTTAAGTTGTAATTTGACCTCTGCTAAGGCTTGTGATTGTGATTGGAAATGTTTTTTTGCAGCCTCAGCCGTAATGGCTTCGATACGTCTTATTCCAGAAGCCACCGCAGTTTCTGTTGTGATGGTAAAGTGCCATATGTCAGAGGTATTGGAAACATGAGTGCCTCCACAAAGTTCAACAGACTCTCCAAAGCGTATGGTGCGAACCGTGTCACCATATTTTTCACCAAACAAGGCCATCGCACCGCTGTCAATCGCTGCTTGGTAGGGTGTGTTTCGGTTTTCTTCTAAGGGGAGCTGTTCTCGAATACGAGCGTTAACAAAAGCCTCAACTTCCGTGAGTTCATCGCTAGTAAGCTTTGAAAAATGGGAAAAGTCAAAGCGTAAATAGCCACTGTGTACCATAGATCCTTTCTGCTCTACATGAGCTCCCAAAACTTCACGCAAAGCTTGATGCAACAAATGTGTGGCTGTATGGTTTGCGGCAGCGGCATGGCGTTGACGTACATCAACTACAGCCTTAAAATGCCCTTCGGGTTGACGCGGTAGTTCTTTAGCAATATGTACAATAAGATTGTTCTCTTTTTTAGTGTCTATGATGTATGTCACATCTCCATTCTTAGCCTCTAAATAGCCTTTGTCGCCCACTTGCCCCCCACTTTCAGGATAGAAAGGAGTGAGTGAAAAAACCAACTGATAAAAATCACCTTCTTTTTTGGATTGTACTTTGCGGTATTTTGTAATTCGTACAGGAACCTCTAATTGGTCGTAACCCACAAACTCTTCCTCATCATCCTCTTTTAAAACCACCCAGTCATCCGTAGTGACTTTGGTTGCTGCTCGAGAGCGCGCTTTTTGAGCAGCCATTTCAGCTTCAAAGCCATTTTGATCGAGATCAAGACCTCGCTCACGTAAAATCAAAGCAGTCAGATCTAGTGGAAAACCAAAGGTGTCATACAACTCAAAAGCTTTAGCACCGGACAAGGTTTTATCCTTAGCGCTCTTTATCAGATTGTCTAGTAACACCAATCCCTGTGCCAAGGTTTTTTGGAAGGCTTGTTCTTCTTCTTTAATGACATTGACAATCAGATTGTTTTGTGCAACTAACTCAGGGAAAGAATCACCCATTTGTCGGGTTAGGGTAGCGACCAATTGATATATAAATGGACTGTCTTGTTTCAAAAATGTATAGCCATACCGAATGGCCCGACGCAAAATGCGGCGAATAACATAGCCAGCACCGGTATTGCTAGGCAATTGGCCGTCAGCAATCGAAAAGGCAACCGCACGAATGTGATCTGCGATTACACGAATGGCAATGTCGGTCTGCTCAGTTTTACCATATGGATGTTGGGTTATGGTTTCTATCTCCCGAATCAAAGGCGTAAATACATCTGTGTCGTAATTGGATTGTACTCCTTGCACGACCATACACAAACGTTCAAAACCCATTCCGGTATCTACATGCTTTTCGGGAAGCGACTGAAGGCTTCCGTCTGCCATACGATTAAACTGTATAAAAACAAGGTTCCATACCTCAATTACCTGGGGGTGGTCTTGATTGACTAAGTCTGCACCAGAAACTTTGGCTTTATCTTCCTCAGACCTGATATCAACATGGATCTCAGAACATGGGCCACAAGGACCTTGATCGCCCATTTCCCAAAAGTTGTCTTTTTTGGAACCCATCAGGATGCGGTCAGAACTTATGTGGTGTTTCCATAGATCGATGGCTTCTTGATCGACTTCTAGACCATCGTCTTCGGCACCTTCAAAAACCGTTACATAAAGATTGTCTTTATCAATCTTCATAACGTCTGTCAAAAACTCCCATGCCCAATCGATGGCTTCTTTTTTGAAATAGTCTCCAAAACTCCAATTTCCTAACATTTCGAAAAGAGTGTGATGATAGGTATCAATCCCAACTTCTTCCAAATCGTTGTGTTTGCCAGACACACGTAAGCATTTTTGTGTATCAGCCACACGTCTGTCTTTTGCAACTTTGTTTCCTAGAAAATAATCTTTAAACGGATTCATCCCCGCGTTGACAAACATCAGGGTGGGGTCGTCTTTGTTGACCATGGGGGCAGAAGGGACAATCTTATGAGATTTGGATTGAAAAAAGTCTAAGAATTGTTGACGAACCTGTTGAGATTTCATAGAATAACTTTATACATCAGGACATAGCCGAGCAAACATTTTTCTATATTTGCGTCTATGACCACTTCGTGTGGTGTAAAATTAGCACATTTTAACGAATGGCAAAGTCAAAATACTACTACGACCAGGAGACACTCTCCTACCGAAAAATTGAAACCAAAAACAGTGTTCGTATTCGTAACGTTCTTGTTTTTTTTACGGTTTCTGCCTTATTTGGTTTGGCAATGCTATTTACCCTTTTGTCTTCTTCGACCATTGAAACCCCCAAAGAGATCACACAGGCACGTGAGATTGAGCAATATCGTTTACAAATCGATCAGCTCAACAGGAAGATGGGACAAATAGAAAATGTATTGGAAAACCTACAGGAAAGAGACAATCAAATTTACAGAGTGATCTTTGAAGCCAACCCCATTCCTGATGATGTTCGTAAAGCCGGTTTTGGTGGGGTTAATCGCTATAAAAACTTAGAGGGTTTCAATAATTCAGATTTGGTTATTGGCACTACCAAGCGTATGGATGTACTATCCAAACAAATTGTTGTGCAATCAAAATCACTAGATGAAATCCAACGTCTTGCACTAGACAAAGAAAAACTATTGGCTGCTATTCCTTCAATTCAACCGATCAAAAACGATGATTTAAAACGTATGGCTTCTGGCTTCGGATGGCGGACAGACCCATTTACCAAATCAAGAAGACGCCATAAAGGAATGGATTTTTCTGCACCTACGGGAACTCCAATTTTTGCTACTTCTGATGGTAGAATCACAAGGGCAGATGGGCGCTCTGCGGGATATGGCAAACACATTCGCATCGATCATGGTTATGGTTATCAAACTTTATATGCGCATTTGAGTGAATACAGTGTTCGTCGGGGCCAAAGAGTAAAGCGAGGTGACGTAATCGGATATGTTGGAAATACAGGGAGATCTGTAGCACCACACCTCCACTACGAAGTTCGTAAAGACGGGGTAGCTGTCAACCCGATTAACTTCTACTATGGCGATTTAGACTCAGAAGAGTTCAATGCCATGCTTGACGCAGCCAACAGAGAGAATCAATCGCTTGACTGATGCGCTCGCTGTTACCCGAAAAATTGTATTACAGCATAGGCGAAATTGCTGAAGCTTTTAATGTCAACCCTTCTTTGATACGTTATTGGGAAAAGGAATTCGATTTTTTATCCCCTAAAAAAAATCCACGTGGTACTCGAAAATTCACAGCACAAGATGTAGAAAAACTAGAACTGATTCATTATTTGGTTCGCGAACGAGGATTCACTCTAGAGGGAGCCAAAAAACAATTGGAATCAGGAAGCGGAAAAGGGTTCGAAGTTGTGAGAAGGCTTAAAGCCATTAGAGAGGCCTTGGTACGTATTCGATCGTCTTTATAACTACTTTTTACGCATAAAAACATCGATTGTTACCCCACTAAAATCGTATTGTTCACGTAGCTTATTTTCCAAAAATCGTTTGTATGGGTCTTTAACGTATTGAGGTAAATTACAGAAAAAAGCAAACTGAGGATGCTGCGCATGCAATTGCACACAGAATTTTATTTTGACGTATTTTCCCTTGATGGCTGGAGGGGGAAATTTTTGAATGATGGGTAACAGAAAATCATTGAGTTCACGAGTTGGTATACGGCGTGAGCGCTTTTTATAAACAGAGACTGCAGTTTCTATGGCTTTAAAAACTCTTTGCTTAGTAATACTTGAGATAAACAAAATGGGTACATCAACCAATGGTTCGATCTCTTTTCGAATCTGAGCTGTAAAAGTTTTGGTTGTATGGGTGTCTTTGTCAACCAAGTCCCACTTATTGACCAAGATGACAATCCCCTTATGATTGCGAGCTGCCAACCAGAAAATGTTTTTTACTTGACTATCAAAAGTTCTTGTCGCATCAAAAAGCAATAAACACACATCGGCGTATTCGATGGTTCGAAGCGCCCTCATAACAGAGTAAAACTCTATGTTTTCTTTGACTTTGGACTTTTTTCGGATCCCTGCCGTATCGACAAGGGTAAACTCGAATCCAAACTGATTGTAAGTAGTGTCTATGCTGTCGCGGGTTGTGCCTGCCAAGTCGGTGACGATGTTGCGCTCTTCACCCAAAAGTGCATTGATAAAAGAAGATTTACCAGCATTAGGCCTACCGACGACAGCAAACCTTGGAAGTGAGTTTTCTTTCGGCGGGCCGTCTTCTGGCAATAAAAGCACAAGTGCATCAAGCAACTCGCCAGTACCACTTCCATTGATGGCAGAAAGGTGAAATGTTCGTTCTATTCCCAAGGCAAAAAACTCTACTGCATCTGCAACTCGCATGGCATTGTCGACCTTGTTGATGGCCAATAACACGGGTTTTTGAGAGCGCCGCAGAAGGCGAGCCACTTCTTCATCCATTAGGGTGACCCCAGTTTCGACATCGACCACAAAAATGATGGCGTCGGCTTCTTCTATAGCGATTTCTACTTGTTTATCGATTTCGGTTTCAAAATCATCGTCTCCACCAACGACATATCCACCTGTGTCTATTAGAGTGATATCTCGTCCATTCCAATCGGATTTTCCATAATGACGATCCCTAGTGACACCACTGACCGCATCTACAATGGCTTCTCTACGCTGAATCAAGCGGTTGAATAAGGTAGATTTACCGACGTTGGGTCGTCCGACTATGGCTACAAAGTTGCTCATGGGTTGATGTTACGGGTGCAAAACTAACCCTTTTGGGAAGAAGAATAACCAAAACGTTGTAATTGTCGATCGTTGGTACGCCAATTTTTAGCCACTTTGACAAAAAGTTCAAGGTGAATTTTTTTGTTAAAAAAAGCCTCTAGGTTTTTTCGAGCTGCCATTCCAACTGCCTTAATCGCTGCACCTTTTCTACCGACAATGATCCCCTTTTGAGAATCACGCTCAACTAAAATCAGACTGCGAATGCGAATGATCTTTTCGTCTTCTTGAAATTGTTCGGTGACCACCTCCACGGCATAAGGAATTTCTTGTTGGTAGTGTAACAGAATTTGTTCTCGAACCGCCTCGTTGACAAAAAAACGTTCTGGTTTGTCAGTGAGCTGGTCTTTAGGAAAATATGGTGGATGTTCGGGTAGTAAAGAGACAATGCGGTCACGTAATTCGCTGACTTTAAAATTTTCAAGTGCCGATATACACCATATCTCAGCTTTTGGGAACTCTTGCTGCCACTTGGCAACTGCTTGTTCAAGGGTCTGTTGGTCCGTCAAGTCAATTTTATTGATGACCAATAGCAATTGCCCTTTGTGGTTGTGTACACGTTTTAGTGTGTTTTGTTCATGAGTTTCCGTATCTCCCATTGCTACTACATAGATCATCACATCAGCATCGTCAAAAGCTGAGTTTGCAGCATCCATCATGCGCTCTTGTAGGGTGTATTCGGGTTTGATGATGCCGGGAGTGTCAGAAAAAATAGCCTGAACGTCAGGAGTATTGTACATCCCCAATATGCGATGTCGCGTGGTTTGTGCCTTTGCAGTAATAATAGATAGCCTTTCTTCCAACAGGGCATTGATCAGGGTTGATTTGCCTACATTGGGATTTCCGATGATATTGATAAACCCGGCTTTATGCATGCGACAAAGGTACAAAACCCTTGGTGGGTTTGGCTGTTTTTTATATCTTTGACGTCCCTATCGCGGGATAGAGCAGTGGTAGCTCGTCGGGCTCATAACCCGAAGGTCGCTGGTTCGAGTCCAGCTCCCGCTACAAATAAGCTCCTTGAGAAATCAAGGAGCTTTTATTTTGGAATCAATTCATGTGTCCTACCAAAACAATGCATACAATAGTACTGTAATAAGTAACACCCCAAAGGCAGCTACATTAAAGGTTTTGTCTGTTGTAAAGAGTTGTTTACTAAGCACGATGCCTTTCGGGTCATCCCGATTGCCCTCGAGCTTGCTTATTCCTGCAATCACGATTAATGTGCCGATACAAGTTAGCATCATCTGGTGCATAAACGGAAGGTTCACAAACAAGGCCGCATCGCTCCAACCATTTGGTGCTACTTTGAAGTACATCGCCATTGGGATAGACAATATCACACCCCAAATCGCTGCGTTGTTGGTGGCTTTTTTGCATATACATCCTAATTTTATCCCATCAGTGAATCAATTACTCAATGAGCATAAACAAATAGTTATTGAAGATGATGGTAAACTCAATACAGAGTTGCGCATTTTGGCATTGATAAGGCTGGGAATAACAAGTAGCTCAAAAATCGCTAGAATTTTAAGATATTCCGTCAACACAATCTATAATTATCGTGCGTCAATAAAAAACAGAGCAAAAGATAAATCTAATTTTGAGGTTTTGATAAAAAATATTCAATAAACTAGCTGTAAAGACAAGTTTTGTTTTGAAAATAATTCAATTGGGACTACAATTATCTTCAAAAATAATTTTTTGTTTTTGGGGAGAATTTTTTAATAAAAATCAAGGTTCTGTTTCGAAAATAGATCAATTGAGACTACTATAAATTAATAATTTGTTGAATTTAAAAGTTCATTAAATCATTATCAAAAAAGTTCGACTTTACTCCCTTGTCCTCCACTGATTATTTCCAGGGATAATAATTTATTTTTGGAAATACATTTTAACTAAAATATTTAAATCAGCACCAAAATAGCTAGACTTTTTCACTCATCCTCCTCTACAATGGCTTATATATAATAAAAAGCATTTTCTGAGTTTTATCTTCAATTTTCAGCGAAAATCGCATTTATTTTCCAAGGTCTTATTTAAAAAGAGCCGCAATTTGCGGCTCTATGGTCTCTAAATCTAAATTATTTCTTTATGATTTTGAAAAATTTGACCCTGCTCGAAGATTTTATTTTTAATATGAAAACTCCTGGTTCCAAATCTGTCACGTTTATTTCTCTAGTATTATTGATGAATTTTGATAGAACTAATTTTCCAATTACATTATAAACATAAATATCTAAAGGTTCATCTAGGGCCGTTGAAATTAAAAGTGTGTTTTCTACAGGATTAGGATAAATTGTGAAAGGCAAAGCGTCCTGATAAGACTCAACTCCTAAAGATTGATCACCATTCATATACCCATTTGCACTAGACCAACTATCATTTTGTACACTGGCATTAACGTAATTGTCTACGGTGCCATCTCCATTAAAATCAAAGGTTGAAGTTCCGTCAGGTGACTCGTTATTATTCCACGCAGTTCCATTTCCGTCTGCTGTATAGTATTCAACGTTTATGACAGGGTCCACTATAGTTCCGTCGGCTTTTGTAAAGCGAAAACTACATTGGTCAATATCCGTAACAGGGAATTGATTTAGATTTTCTAAAACACTTTGGTTTATGTAATAGTCAAAATTTACCATATCTCCATCATTACCTGAAAAATTGCTTCCAGGAAAGTCACTTGTATCTCCATAAGATGTATCAGACAGCTGCATTTGAACATCTCCCCAATACATATCAGTTCTAAAAACAGCACCTCCAAAATCTGTATTTGCACCTGTAATTATGACCATACCCAGTAATTTTTGTCCACCACCAGGGTTATTTTCAGAACCAGCTGCAGTAATAGCGCTGAAAGTAATGCTTAAGGTACTTGCAGAAGAATTGTAGGAGTATTCTTGTAATTCACCCCCAGTATAAGCAACAAAATCAAAATCGCTTACTCCGCTAAAGTTAAAAGTCACATCTCCACTGCTTCCATTTTTTGAGTCAATATCAAAGTCATCTGAAGTTCCATTAGCTGGGTCATTAATAGCCTGAGGAAGAAGACTAAAACCATAGGCATTACCACTGGAACCTGAGGGAACAAAATCTGTTGGAGCGCTACCACCCCCTGCATAGGTTGTGTTTGGGTCACTCTGTATTGCTTGTGGACTGGTAGCTAATGCAAATACTCCGTTTT
>JASFWO010000109.1:0-3785 GCA_050049275.1 Flavobacteriaceae bacterium
ATTTCATAAGCACTCATTTCGGGCTTTAAGTCATAGGTAGCTACTTTGGGAGAGGGGCATAAAATCCGTTCTTCCCCCTCGAAAGGCTCTTCTCGCCCTCCATTAAAGAAAAAGGTAACGTGAGGGTATTTTTCTGTCTCAGCGATTCGGATTTGTGTTTTTCCATTTTGAGCCAATACCTCACCCAAAGGCAATACCACATTTTCTTTGTCGAACACCACTTGCACCCCATTAAATGACTCATCATAGTTGGTCATGGTCACATAATGTAAGTCAAGTTTTTTCATATCATATTCAGGCATATCAACCTGATTCAATGCTTGAGTCAATTGACGTCCACGGTCTGTTCTGAAATTAAAAAACACCACCACATCTCCAGGGAGTATGCGTTGGTTGGGTTGACCATTGGAGTCAGTCACACAAATTGGCTCTATAAACTCGTCCGTTATATTGTTGGCATAGCTTTCTTTAATGGCTGCCTGTATGTTTGCCGTTTGTATGCCCGTGCCATGAATCAACAGGTCATAGGCTTTTTTAACACGTTCCCATCGTTTGTCACGATCCATGGCGTAGTAACGCCCTATTACAGATGCAATCTTTGCGTTGTTTTCTTCACACGATTTTTCAAGTCGGGTTAAAAACTCAAGTCCAGATTTTGGATCTACATCACGACCGTCTGTAAAGGCATGCACCAATGTGTTGGGAACTTCGGCTTGTTTTGCGGCCTTTAGCAAGCCTTCGATATGGTTGATGTGTGCGTGTACACCGCCGTCTGAAACCAATCCTACAAAATGAAGATTTTTATTGTTTTCTCTGGCGTACTTAAAAGCTTCTTGTAGTACCACTTCGTCTTTAAGACTATCTTCTTCAACAGCCATGTTGATTTTTGCCAAATCTTGATAAACAATACGTCCCGCACCAAGATTAACGTGTCCAACCTCGCTGTTTCCCATTTGTCCGTCGGGCAATCCAACCTCCATGCCATCTGTGCGCAGGGTCGCGTGAGGGTATTGACTGTAGAGTTTGTCCGTAAAAGGAGTGTTGGCTTTTTCAATTGCTGAGACATCTGAGTTAGGTGAGATGCCCCAACCATCTAAAATCATTAAAACGACGCGTTTGTTCATGTTACTTTTTTACGCCTGCAAAGATAAAGAACCCAATCTAGAAAATCGATTATTCTGAGGCAATAAGCAATGGATTGATGTCTAAGAGTTGTTCGTTTTTGTAATGACTTAAAAAAACATCATTTAAATATGCCGCACCATGAAGCTCGCCGACTCCAATTTTATCAATGAGGTTTAACCGGATGTATTCTTCTAGATACTTTTTGGAGAGAGGTGTAAAAGTGTAATGCCAAGGTTCATATGCAAAGCCCTTTCGTTTGGGGTCGTTTGTATAGACTAACGAAAAACCGAACTTATCGGCATGGTTTTTCATCCAAATGCGAAGGGGTTCGTAGGGTCCATTATTGTGAAATTTTTCTGCAACCAAAATATCCCCCTCTTTGGGTATGCTCCCGTCCGTGATGTCAATTTCTGTACCCCAGTGGTGACGTGATGTTCCGGGAAGGGTAGAGTAGGTGATGATTTTTTGGATGGCGTCAGACCCTGTCATTCCCTGAGAAGTAAACTGCTCATACTTTCGATTCCAGATGCTTCGTTGACGATCATAACTTCGGTATCCCGATACCAGCTCGAGATCCAAACCATCTGCTTTGGCTGCCTCTTTCATCTTTAAGAAAGCTTCCATAACCATGGGTTGAAGGCCTTGAGTTGCCCAGGGAGGGTTTCCCTTTCCGATGAGCATGTCGGGGTTGATGGATTGTCCTTGTGCGTAAATCATACACAACAAAAATAACAGCTTTGGATTCATAAAATGGTTTTTGTCATATAGTGATGGGGTCCTGCTACAGGAATGTCAAATTCAGCCCCTTTGATGCTAAAGCCCATTTTCTGGTAGAAAGGTACGGCTATCAAGCGTGCATTCATCCACATAATTTTAATTTGTTTTTGACGTACTTGTATTTCTGCTGACCGAATAAGGGCTGCTCCGACGCCAAGACCTCTTTCAGAATCCAAAACGCCCATCCCGCGCAACTGAACATTCGGTTCTTGTGCACATGCATAATGGGGGTTGCTCATCAAAGTTAGAACCCCTACTATTTTTTGATCAAGAAAAGCTCCTAAGTGGAAGGTGTCAGGCGCATCATCTCCTTTAAACACACAAGTTTCTTTTGGCAAACCAGGTCTTAACACAGGATGACGCACTGCGTGTGTTTCCAAAGCAGAAATGGATTTAATGTGTATTTTTGGTGGGTTCATATGCTATGAAAACACTTCAATTCGATTATCTAAATGTAGCCAAAATCGCTGATATCTTGCCCATGATGCAAGATTTTACAGCACACAAATACAGTGATGAAGTCTTGCTTGATCGGTTGAAAGCGATGTTCGATTATGACTATGCATGCGTAGGGATTTATTTGGATTGTGAATTGATTGGTTTTTGTGGGTTGTGGTTTCAGACTCGGCACTATTCGGGCAAAAGCTGCGAACTCGATCATTTCTACATAGCACCCCCACATCAAGGAAAAGGATATGGCCAACAATTTTTGGATTGGGCTGAGCACGAGCTTATCCCTCAAGGGTACGAGGCCTTAGAGCTTAACGTTTACAAAGAAAATACCGCTGCCCATCGCTTTTATGAGCGTGAGGGATTTAAGCATTTGGGTCTGCATTATGTCAAAAAGCTCCAACGATCGTAAATTAACATAACCTTAGCGTATTTTTTGATAACTTTAAGGAGTAAAAAAATCGCATGCGAATCTTGCTATTTATTGGTTGTTTATGGATTTGCAGTACAGTCCATGCCCAACAAGACTACCGCACTTGGCTTAGAGGTAAGGTGCTTTATCAAGACAGCAATGTAGTGGCGGCTAATGTGTTGAATACCACTTCACAAAAAGCCACCATCACTGATGAAAATGGAAACTTTGCCATTGAAGTACAACTCAATGATGAGCTTATTTTTTCTTCCCTGCAATACGAGATTCGTGCGATTGTTATCGACAAAGACATCTTACAACGTAACCGATTGGTGGTAGATGTAAAAGAAAAAATCACCCAACTCGATGAAGTAGTTGTTAGCCCCAACCGACCCGAAGTTTTTTTGAATGTCAAAGAAGAAGAGTTTAAACAATTTGACTACACAGCTGACAAATCGACCCGTGTCCAAAACGAACTCATGCGACAAAACCAACTCTATAAAGGAGTCGATTTTGTCAATATTTTTAAACTCCTATACAAAACGCTACGCCCCGAGCAGTCTGAGGATAAGGAGTTTGACTTTGCCCCCAGTGATGTAATTCGACAGATCTACCCCGATGTCTTCTTTTCCTCTCAGCTCAATATAGCCCCTGACGATATTGACTTGTTTTTACAGTTCTGCGACGGTCGCATCGAGACCAAAGACTTGCTCAAGCGTGAAAATGAGTTCCAACTCATGGATTTTTTAATCAAGCAAAGTGAGAAATTCAATAAAGCACGTTAGTCTTATTGTTGCACTCCTTTGTGTAGGAGCTTCGTGCTTCGGTCAAGAAATTAAAACCGTTCGTGGAACTTTGGTCTCTGATTCTTTGGATGTTTCGGCCATACATGTTGTCAATAAAACCAGCGGGGCTACGACCATTTCTAACAATAAAGGAGGTTTTAAACTCGCTGCCCGAGTTCAAGACACCCTTGTGTTTTCAGCGGTTCATGTCAAATTCCAAACCCTTATCTTAAGTG
>JASFWO010000110.1:0-3770 GCA_050049275.1 Flavobacteriaceae bacterium
TATTGATAGATGCTTTCACCAGAAAGTGATTGGTGTTTATCAGGGATAATCGTACCCGGCAATATCCTTTTGAAACTAAGTGTTTGTACAGAGTTGTCATACTTGGCAAATATAGACATGGAAATCATTTACTTTTGCCATGATGTTTATAGACACACATACCCATTTATATGTATCTGAATTTGATGGCGATCGAAATGATGTTGTGAAGCGTGCCATTGAGTCAGGTGTTTCTCATTTTGTGTTGCCTTCCATTGATTCTAGTTACACCAAGGCCATGCATGAACTTTGTGATCAATTTCCGGACCGTATGTCTTTGATGATGGGACTCCACCCGACCCATGTTGGGGAGGATTATGAAAAAGAGCTTTCACACGTGGAGACACAACTTAAAATAGGTCACTACGTGGCGGTTGGAGAAATTGGAATTGATTTGTATTGGGACACTACCACACTCGCCTTACAACAGAAAGCCTTTCATCAGCAGATTCGTTGGGCGCTAGAACATGATTTGCCAATTGTGATTCACTGCCGAGATGCCTTTAAAGAGGTTTTTCAAGTCTTGGAGGAGTATAAGACCGAAAGTTTGCGAGGGGTTTTTCACTGTTTTACAGGCACAGAAGACGATGCTCACAGGGCTATGGATCACAATATGCTTTTGGGGATAGGGGGAGTGGTGACCTTTAAAAACGGAAAAATCGATCAATTCTTATCAAAGATTCCATTGGAAAAAATAATACTAGAAACAGATGCGCCTTATTTATCGCCAGTGCCCTACCGCGGCAAACGAAACGAAAGTGCTTACCTTCCTTTGGTTGCCCAAAAAGTATGTGAACTATATGGAGTTTCTATGGACAGATTGGCGACCCAAACCACAACAAACGCACAAAACCTTTTTAGGCTCATTTAGGGGGTTTTTATTTTTGAAAATAAGTAGCATATTTGGGGTCGATAAAAATCGAGAATAGAGAGGTGGCCGAGTGGTCGAAGGCGCACGCCTGGAAAGTGTGTATTCCGTTATCGCGGAATCGAGGGTTCGAATCCCTTCCTCTCTGCAGTCGACGTTGGTATATTTTTTATATCTTTAGCGTCCAATTTTTAAACTTTTAAAAAATCAAATCCATAATTAATAAATTGATCATGAAGCGTTTTTTATTTATTGCCACGTGCTTAACCATTTTTCTAAATGCACCGGCCATTTGGGCCACCCAAACACCCACAGACGAGACAACTCTTTCTCAAGAAGTTGAGCAAGACACCATTGCTGTTGAAGAAGAAACAGCAGTTGCCGCAGTTGAAACACCTGCTCCCCAACCCCAACAAAAAGCTGGATTTACTCAGGAACTGAAAAAGCGTTTTATTGAGGGAGGCCCTGGTTTTATGGGTATTGTACTTCTTTGTTTGATTTTAGGATTGGCCAT
Organism: Flavobacteriaceae bacterium; assembly: GCA_050049275.1. Classification (GTDB taxonomy): domain Bacteria; phylum Bacteroidota; class Bacteroidia; order Flavobacteriales; family Flavobacteriaceae; genus UBA724. The sequence goes on from JASFWO010000110.1 coordinate 1,422, forward strand.
CGCCATAGAACGAATTATATTTTTGAATTTATCTTCTACCAACACAACCAAATTAACCCAAGAAGTTGAAGATGCTCTAAAAAGTGGTGGGGTAGAAGCAGCCAAGGAAGTTTGCCGAAACACTAGAGGACCTGTTGCTTCGATCTTTTACCAAGGTTTAGACAGATCTTCGGAAGGGGTTGAGAACGCTGAAAAAGCAGTGGTTGCCTATGGAGGTGTTCAAATGGGACAATTAGAAAAGAATGTCTCGTGGATTTCACTGTTTATTGCCCTTGCGCCCATGCTTGGTTTTATGGGAACGGTAATTGGTATGATTCAAGCCTTTGACAAGATTGAAGCCGCAGGAGACATGCAACCTTCACTTGTTGCAGGAGGTATTAAAGTAGCCCTTTTGACTACTGTATTTGGTCTGATTGTTGCGATCATCCTTCAGATTTTTTACAATTATATTGTTGCAAAAATTGATAGCATTGTCAACGACATGGAAGATGCTTCCATCAACCTCATTGACTTGTTGGTCGCTAATCAGAAATAATAACGCTTAATACCCTTTATTATGAGTGTTCAAAAAATTGTAACCTATGTAGCAGCATTGCTCGGCGTTGTAGGCCTTATATTTCAGATTACCATTCTGGGTAAAGGAGATGACGTCATTGAGATGGCTGCTTTGTCAGGCGACTACGGAGTGGTTTCCTCTATGGTGAGCCTAGCCATAATTATTATCGTTATTGCCGTTATTTTGACATTGGCATTTTCTGTAATGAATTTGGCTTCTGACCCTGAAAAGTTAAAAAAAGCCATGATTTCTATCGGAGCTTTTTTGGCAGTAGTTCTTATTGCGTTTTTATTTTCCTCAGGAGATGAAACTCCATTAAAAGATGGTGAAGTACTTTCAGCCACTGGCTCTCGATTGGTAGAGACGGGCTTACGTACCTTTTATTTCCTAGTTGTAATTGCCGCAGGCGCTATGATTTATTCTGGAGTTCGTAGACTCAAAAACTAAAACCATGGCCAAAAGAAAAGCACCCGAAGTTAACGCAGGTTCAATGGCTGATATAGCCTTTTTACTTTTGATTTTCTTTTTGGTGACCACTACGATCGAAACGGATTCGGGACTCAATCGAAAACTTCCTCCTATGGAAGACGTTGTTGATCCGCCGATCATCAAGGAGCGTAATATTTTTACAGTGGTTGTCAATAAGTTCAACGATCTTCTTGTAGAGGAGGAACCCATGGAATTGTCTGAGTTGCGCGAAGCTGCCATTGCCTTTTTGGACAACGGTGGAGGCAAAGGAGAAGAAGGATGTAATTATTGCGAGGGTGCCCGAGATCCCGATTCTTCGGACAACCCTGAAAAAGCGGTTATTTCATTAAAAAACGACCGTGAAACGGACTACAAGGTATATATATCCGTTCAAAATGAGCTGGTTGCCGCTTACAACACACTTCGAAATAGAGCGTTTAAAAAACGCAATCCTAATTTTGGAATTGACTATGTACAGGCTGACAAGATTTTTAACGATCCAAGAACAAGTTCTACTGAAAAAGATCGTATAAAGCCCAAGCTTGATGAAGTCAAAGCTTTGTACCCAATGAAATTATCAGAAGCAGAACCCAGTAAAACCAATTAGGTATGTCAAAATTTAAAAAGAAAAAAGGAGGAGATTTACCCGCAATTTCTACGGCATCCCTCCCCGATATTGTCTTTATGTTGCTGTTCTTTTTTATGGTGGCTACTGTGATGCGTGATAGTACTTTGATGGTTTCGAATACCCTTCCAGTTGCAGATCAAGTTCAGAAACTCGACAAAAAAGACCGTGTTATGTATATCTATGCAGGGAAGCCTAGCGATAGATATCAGGACAAGTTTGGTACGCAAGCTCGTATACAGTTAAATGATAAATTCGCAACGGTTCAAGATGTTGGAGCTTTTATTTTAGCAGAGCGCGCCTCAAAGCGTCAGGAGCTACAAAATGTACTTACCACTGCTTTAAAAGTAGACGGAGAAACAAAGATGGGTTTGATTTCTGATATCAAACAAGAATTACGAAAAGTAAATGCACTAAAAATTAACTACACCACACGTTCTGGGGAATACACTCAAAATTTGCGATGAAATAGCATTTAATAAATAATTAAAAGCACCTTTGAGGTGCTTTTTTTATTTTTACATCATCATGTTGAGAATCTTTTTTTGCTTGTTGTTGTGTTCACAATGTGTGTGGTCACAAAATCCACCGGAAGATGACTATCGTGAAGACCAGATATTTTTGGGTATTAGTTATCCTTTTCTGGTAAATGGATCTACCAACATCACACAAAACAAGTTTTCCCATGCACTTCAAGCGG
>JASFWO010000012.1:0-11270 GCA_050049275.1 Flavobacteriaceae bacterium
ACTCGATATGAGGGCTTGAAACGTAATCTTAAGTTTTTAAAACAGGCCTAAACAACTTCTTTTAGGCTTGAAAATATTCGTTACATTTGGGTTTCGCTTATGATTACACAACTCAAAGGAAGACTGGTAGAAAAATCTCCCACAGACGTCGTCGTCGACTGCCATGGTGTGGGTTATTTGGTTCACATCTCCTTACACACTTTTGGTCAGTTGCCCGAAGACGAATCCATACAACTGTATACCCATTTACAAGTTCGCGAAGACGCACATACCCTTTTTGGTTTTGCCACACGATTGGAGCGTCAGGTGTTTCGTTTGTTAATCAGTGTTTCGGGAATTGGTGCCAATACGGCTCGTACGATGCTTTCCTCACTGACTCCACAGGAAATATGCCAAGCCATACAGACCGAGCAAGTTGCATTGATCCAATCGGTCAAAGGAATCGGTGCCAAAACTGCCCAGCGTGTGGTCATTGATTTGAGAGATAAGGTTTTAGGCCTGGTCGAGGATTCCGATTTTTCTGCCCCAGTAAGCAATACCAATAGGGATGAAGCGTTATCTGCCTTAGAGGTTTTGGGTTATCAAACCAAAGCCTGTATCAAGGTGTTGGATGGCTTGTTGGCTGTAGACCCTGAAATGAACGTGGAGCGACTTATTCGCAATGCATTGAACAAATTGTAAACACAAATGGCGCACAAGCCTTTCAGATATGTTTGGATTTTGTTGTTGGTAGGTTCTCTATCGACTGTTTTATATGCACAAAACGACAGTCTTCAATTATCACCCGCCCTTCAAAATTTGGCTCTTAAAGAACTACCCCAATCTTTTGTGCAGAACTACACTTATAACGCTTCTTTGGATTTATACGTATACACCGTAAAGGTTGGTGAGTTTGACATCCGCGCACCGCTTACGTTGACCCCAGAGGAATACAGCGCCTTGGTATTGCGTGAAAAGGCCAAAGCCTATATTGACGAAAAACAACAAGCCCTTTCAGGGGCTGTAGATGACCCCGATGCCCAGAACAATTTGTTGCCTGATTTTTATGTTCGTTCCGACTTATTTGAATCTATTTTTGGGGGTCAGACCATACAAATAAAACCTCAAGGTTCTGTAGGGTTAGACTTGGGCGTTCGGTATCAAAAATCTGGAAACCCTTCATTGTCACCTCGCAATCAAAGCAGTTTTGGGTTTGATTTTGACCAACGCATCAGTTTGGGTCTTACAGGAAATATTGGTACACGTTTGCGCATCAACGCCAATTATGACACCCAATCCACTTTTGATTTTCAGAATCTCATAAAATTAGATTTCTTCCCACCAGCTGTAGATGATCTAGGAGTAGGAGGGCGCGTAGGCAATGCTGCTTCGGCAGCCAGACGTGATGTAGATCGGGTCAAAAGCCTTCAAGATGGTTACAGTGGTGACGAAGATGGGATCCTACAAAAACTAGAAGTAGGGAATGTCAGTATGCCTCTGAACAGCAAACTATTCTCAGGTGCTCAAAGCCTGTTTGGAGTCAAAGCAGAGTTAAAATTTGGAAACACAAATATTTCCACAGTGATTTCTGAACAGCGATCCCAAACCCAAAGTGTTATTGCATCGGGCGATGGTACTTTGGAAGAATTCTCTCTTTTTGCACTAGATTACGAAGAAGATCGACACTTTTTCTTAGCTCAATATTTCCGCGACAATTATGACAAGGCCGTTTCTACATATCCTTATATCAACTCACCTGTCCAAATCACTAGAATAGAAGTATGGGTCACCAATAGAAATGCTCAGACCAACAACGTACGTAACCTAGTTGCGCTTCAAGACTTGGCCGAAGCCAACCCTTACAAAGTACGCCTCGATGATTTGACCGCTGGATTTTTTACCACTTCCAATCCCAATGCTTTTCCAGACAACTCGGTAAACCGATTGAACCCTGAGGATCTTAATTCTGGACTTTTGACACCATCGATTCGAGACATTGCCACCACTACTGATGGGTTTGGTGTGCTTTCTGATGCAGTTCAAGAGGGCGTTGACTATGCGGTTTTGGAAAGTGCTCGTAAGCTCAACAGCAATGAATACAATCTTCATCCTCAGTTGGGGTATATCTCAATCAATCAAAAACTAGGAAATGATGAGGTCTTGGCAGTGGCCTATCAATTTACACTTGGAGGTCAGACATACCAAGTAGGGGAATTTGCGGGAGATGGCATCCCTTCTACCTCGGTTTCAGGAACCGCTAGTCAGTCTAGCCAACAAGTGACCAACAACAGCTTGGTGGTTAAGTTGCTGCGCAGTCCTTTGACGCAGGTCGATCAACCCGTTTGGGATTTGATGATGAAAAATATTTACAATATCGGAGCCTACCAACTCGACAGGGATGGCTTTGTGTTTAACCTCTTATATTCCGATCCGTCCCCAATAAATTATATAAGCCCAGTGGATGACAACATTTGGCCTGAAGACTTGGATGAGCAAGTGCTGCTTGGGGTTTTTGATTTAGACAAACTCAACGTTTACAACGATATTCAAAATGGTGGAGATGGTTTTTTTGATTTTGTTGAAGGGATCACTGTAGATCGTCAAAATGGACGCATTATTTTTCCATCTGTAGAGCCATTCGGTTCGTTCTTGTTTGACAAATTACAGTCCTCTAATGCAGAGGATTATGAGATTGCAGCAACTTATAATGACAACCAACAGAAATATGTTTTTAGGGAACTGTACAGCTTAACCCAAGCAGAGGCACAAGATTACGCTTCAAAAAACAAGTTTCAGCTCAAAGGTAGATACCGATCGAGTGGAGGGGGCGGCGGAATTTCTCTGGGTGCATTTAACGTTCCTCGAGGATCTGTTCGTGTAACAGCAGGGGGAAGACTTTTGCAAGAGGGGGTTGATTATACAGTGAATTACCAATTGGGTCGGGTTACCATACTAGATGAAGGGCTGAAAAGCTCCAACATTCCGATTGAAGTTTCCACGGAAAGCAATTCCTTTTTTGCTCAACAAAAGAAGCGTTTTACGGGAATCAATGTAGAGCATAAATTCAGCGACAACTTTTTGATGGGTGCTACGGTAATGAACTTGAGTGAGCGACCTCTAACTCAAAAAGCCAATTATGGTTACGAACCTGTTAACAACAGCATGTTTGGTTTGAGCGGGAACTTTTCTAAAGAAGTACCCTTTTTGACTCGCATGGCCAATAAGTTACCAAACATTGACACGGAGGTTCCTTCAAACATATCCTTTCAGGGTGAGATCGCATACTTGCTTTCACGAAGTGCAAAAGGAGCAGAGTTTGAAGGAAGTGCAACCTCTTATGTAGACGATTTTGAGGGTGCGCAAAGTAATTTGGATTTACGCGATGTGTTTTCTTGGTCTTTATCGAGCGTTCCGGCAGAAAATGTACTGGGCGCTTCAGTTCCAGCAGATGATTTAAGTTCGGGATACGGTAGGGCTCGCTTGGCTTGGTATAGTATAGACCCTATATTTTATTCGAGTCGTCGTCCTTCCGAAATCAGTGACAATGATATGTCAAGTGATGAAACCCGTCGTATTTTTATTAATGAGATATTTCCTCAACAAGACTTGGTTCAGGGTCAGACTTCCGTACAATACACTATGGATCTGGCCTACTATCCTGCAGAAAAAGGCCCATACAACAACAGTACAGATGCTGAATTTTCAGCAAACAGCGAAGATAACTGGGCCGGTATTACTCGTGCGCTTACTACAACCAACTTTAACCAAGCCAATGTAGAGTATATCGAATTCTGGATGTTAGATACTTTTTCTAACAATCCTGATTTGGACGATGCTTCTTTGGGAGATTTGATATTTAATCTTGGGAGTATTTCGGAAGATGTGTTGCGTGATGGTCGCAAGCAGTACGAAAACGGATTGCCTGGAACAGATGGGGCTGCCCTAACTCATACCACAGGATGGGGACGTACTCCAGCCACCCAATCGCTGGTATATGCTTTTGATGCATCAGCAGAAAATCGCAGTTTACAAGATGTCGGTTTTGACGGTTTGGGCGATGCTGATGAGAGCACCATTTACACCAACGGGCCTGCAAATGATCCTGCGGGAGACAATTACCAATATTTTTTACAAGCCACAGGGTCGGTTCTTGATCGTTACAAACGCTACAATGGTACAGATGGAAATTCTATTTTAGAAGTCACCCAAAACAATCGTGGTTCCTATACACGTCCCGATTCAGAAGATCTGAATTTGGACAACACAATGAACACCATAGACAGCTATTTTGAATATCGAGTTCCGATTCAAAAAAATATGGACGTAGGTACCCATCCCTTTTTGTCTGATGTGCGCATCAATACCAACGTGCAGCTTTCCAATGGAACGACCACAACATCGCGTTGGTTGCAATTTAAAATTCCGGTACTGCCAGAGTACTATGACAGCCCTGCTTTTATGCCTTATTTTGATGCTGTAAAAGGTACACCTGACTTGCGATCGGTCAGATTTATGCGGATGTGGCTTAAAGGATTCAACAAGCCTGTGGTACTCCGCTTCGGGACCTTGGACATTGTCCGTGGCGACTGGACTCGTTACTCGGAAGCGTTGAATACAGACAACATCAATCACCCCAACACCAGTTTTGATGTCAGCACGGTCAACATCTTAGAAAACGAAAACCGCATTCCTGTCAATTATACATTGCCTCCTGGAGTAGAGCGCGAACAATTGAACAACTTCAACACCTCTATTCGTCAAAACGAACAATCGTTATCATTAAAAGTTCAAGGTCTTGAGCCCAAGGACTCTAGGGGTGTTTATAAAAACATCGATATTGATATGCGCCAGTACAAGCGCCTCAAAATGTTTGTACATGCCGAGTCTTTGACCAATCAACCTTCGCTTCCTGGAGCAGGCGCCCAAGAAGAATTTGACAAACGAATGGTGGCTTTCTTGCGAATCGGAACAGATCTAACTGAAAACTACTACCAAATAGAAGTGCCTTTAAAACCCACTTCATTCACCCAAGGAGTGTCTAACAATCTAAGTCCTGAAGAAGTTTGGCAACCAGATAGCAACTCTGTAGACATACCACTAGATTTACTGACGCGCATCAAAGCGGCATCTATCACCCAACGCAATTTTGATGGGGCAACTTATTACAATGAAGATTTGGAACTCATAGATGAGTTTACAGCGATTTCAAGTTTGCCCGGGAAACGTAAATACAAAATCGCTATCAAAGGAAATCCTGCACTTGGACAGATTCGCACCTTGATGGTTGGGGTGAAAAATCCATCCCAAACCACTGGAGAAAAGCTTCATGGGGAGGTTTGGTTTAACGAGCTGCGGTTGTCTGAAATTGACACCCAAGGCGGTTGGGCAGCCGTGGCCGAGCTCGATGCTAACATTGCCGACTTTGCTACGATAAATTTGAATGGTAATGTTTCGACGGTTGGCTTTGGTAACATCGATCAAACGCCTAACCAACGCAGTCAAGAAGATGTGCAGGGATATGGGGTAAACACCAATGTAAATGTAGGTCAATTGCTCCCAAAAAAATGGGGCATCCAACTTCCGGTGAGTTACAGCTTCTCTGAAGAGTTTGTGACCCCAAAATACGATCCTTTCTACCAAGATCTCGAATTGCAAGATCGTTTGGATACATCGGAACGTGCTTCCCAAAGAGATTCCATACGCAATCAAGCCATCAGTTATACCAAACTTAAAAGCATCAACCTGATAGGCGTTCGTAAACAGCGAGGACCCGAGCAAAAAAAGGATTTCTTCGATATAGAGAATTTGGATTTTTCTTATGCATACAATGAAGAAAAACGTCACGATTATGAAATAGAGGATTATACTTTCAGAAATGTACGCATGGGCGCAGGTTATCAATACAACTTCAACCCTTTGTCTATTGAGCCTTTGGCAAAGAGCAATTTTTTGCGTTCTAAAAAATATTTGCAATGGCTTAGCGCCATCAATCTAAACCCGATTCCTTCCAACATATCATTATCTGCTACCATAAATCGGACGTTTAACAGTCAGCGCTTTAGGGAAGTTTATTTAGAAGGCGTAGATGCAGCCCGCCAGTTGGCCCTCCCTGATCTGCAGCAACGCAATTATTTGTTTGATTGGATTTTTACCTTAAACCACAACCTAACCAATTCGCTCAGGTTTGACTTTACAGCCACGAGCAACAACATTGTCAGAAATTATTTTGAAAATGATGTCAATGGCACCACAAGGGTCAACCAAGAACTTGACATTTGGGATGGGTTTTGGGATTTTGGAGACCAAGACCGATTCAATCAGAGATTTGGGCTGACTTACAACATTCCTTTCAGGCTTCTTCCAATATTGAGTTTTGTTGATGGCACCTATAGTTATTCGGGTGATTTTAATTGGCAACGAGGTTCCTCGGCATTGAGCCAAGTAGAGGATGATCAAGGAAACACTTTGGGTGTTGTCAACACCATACAGAATGCCAACACCCATAACCTGAATTCTAATGTGAATTTAAGCACTCTGTACAGATCCATAAAACTTCAAAAAAACCGAAAAGCCTCTGCGCGTAAAAAAACAAAGACAAAGATTCTCAACTCCCTCATCGGACTGGCTACAGCTGTTCAAAGGGTACAGTTTAATTACAGTCAAAACAATGGAACTGTCTTGCCTGGATACACACAAAATATAGGCTTTTTCGGGACCTCTAATCCTGGTTTGGCTTTTGCTATGGGAGATCAAAGCGACATTCGATTCGAGGCCGCCAAAAGAGGTTGGCTAACCGAATTTCCAAATTTTAATGAGCAGTTTACTCAGGTGCATAACACACAGCTTGGTTATTCAGCCGAAATTGATTTGCTGGAGGGGATGCAGTTAGAGCTCAACGGAAACAGAAACTATTCGGAAAATAGTTCCGAAAACTTTGTGGTCAGCGACGGAGTTTATCAGGCCTACAGTCCTACACAATATGGGAACTTTGAAATTTCAACACTATTGATTAAAACCGCTTTTTCATCCGGTAAGGTTGATGATCAAACCTTTGAAAATCTCAAATCGAATCGATTGATTGTTGCCCAACGTCTAGCGAACGCTAGAGGACTTGACCCCGACGACTTAGATCAAGATGGCTATCCTAAAGGATTTGGAAAGACGAATCAGGCAGTGTTGATCCCTGCTTTCTTAGCTGCATATTCAGGAAGCGATCCAAAAACGGTAGCCCTAGTCGCCACTCGCAGTACACCTTTGCCAAATTGGTCCTTGCAGTATACAGGACTCATGCAATTGAAACTGTTTAAGAAACATTTTCGACGTTTCTCTTTGGCTCATGGTTATCGTGCCAGCCATACCTTGAATTCGTTTAACACCAATTTGGAGTATAATCCCGAATCGCCTAACCAGCTTGATCAAGGGGGTAATTTTTTGAATGAAATTTTATATACAAATATCAATTTGGTTGAGGAGTTTAACCCCCTAATCAAAATAGATTTTGAGTTGAAAAACAGCATTCAGTTCAGCAGTGAAATTCGACGAGATCGCGCACTTTCTTTGAGTTTGGACAACAATTTACTGACCGAAACGAGCGGAAAAGAATTTACCATAGGAATGGGCTACCGACTCAAATCGGTTCCTTTTAAAACGAGTTTAGGTGGTAAAAAAACCACTCTTAAAGGAGACATCAACTTTAAAGCGGATTTGTCTGTTCGAGACAATATAACCATCATAAGAAATCTAGATCTTTTAAACAATCAAGTGACTGCAGGTCAGCGTTTGTGGTCTTTAAAATTCTCGGCAGACTATGCTTTGTCACGCAATGTTACTGCTTTGTTTTTCTACGATCATAATTTTTCAAAGTTTGCGATTTCAACAGCTTTCCCACAGACCAATATTCGCTCGGGCTTTACCTTGCGATATAACTTTGGTAATTAGTTATAAATTGTTTTTTTTTACACCATCATAATCTAAACAAAATGAACATCCCTTCCGAACTCAAATACACCAAAGACCATGAATGGATTTCCTTTGACGGAAACATTGCTACCGTTGGAATCACAGACTTTGCACAAAGTGAATTGGGTGACATTGTATATGTTGAGGTGGATACCCTAGACGAGGAAGTCGACCGTGAAGCTGTTTTTGGCACTGTCGAAGCCGTAAAAACCGTTTCCGATTTATTTGCCCCTGTAAGTGGCACGATAGTGTCCTTCAACGAGGAGTTGGAAGCCACCCCAGAGTTGGTCAATACAGATCCGTATGGAGCAGGTTGGATGGTAAAGATCGAAATATCTGAAGCCTCAGAGCTCGACGATTTACTTGATGCCCAATCCTATGATGCGCTTATCAAAGGTTAATTTTTTGGTAAGACCTTTTACCTATGGTCTAACGCTGTTGGCCATTATAGGCAGTCTTCTCCCCCCTAGACATATAGAACAAATCACCTTTTCTGTCTCTGACAAACTGATTCATGGTGTTTATTATTTTTTGTTGACCCTTGGGTGGCTGCATGTTTTTGCAAACCAGAGCTCCCAAAAAAAATTTTATGTGATTCTAGCCTTGTTGCTGATGGGAGCTTTGTTAGAATATTTACAAGCTTTGTTGCCGATTGGCCGCTCTATGGATCCGTATGACTTGTTAGCCAATACAATTGGCATTGGGATTGGCGTGTTGTGTAGCCGTATTTATTTTAAAGTTCAATAGACTACTTGTAGTTGTCGTAGAAAAATTGTTATTTTAGCTCACTTGAAAATTTATTCATGCAACCCAAAAAAAATCCAAAAGCGGACCTTAACAAGAATAGCACCTTATATTTTGCTATTGGTTTGTGTGTCATACTTTTAATTTCATGGCAAGCCATTGAATGGAAAACGTATGACCGTTCGAACTATGCATACCAAGCTCTTGATGTTGACGATGATGACAATGAGGAGGTTCCGCTAACAGAACAACTTAAAACACCCCCACCCCCACCACCACCCCCAGCCCCTGAAATCATTGAGGTGGTAGAGGACGAAGAGGAGGTAGAAGAGACGATTATTGAATCTACTGAGACCACTCAAGAAGACATCATTGAAGAGGTAGAAGTCATTGAGGAAGATTTTGATGTGGACGTTCCCTTTGCTATTATCGAAGATGTGCCCGTTTATCCAGGTTGTGAAAACGTGCCTAAAAACCAGAGAAGAGCTTGTTTTCAGGAAAAAATTCAAAGACATATCAGCCGCAATTTTCGATATCCAGAAATTGCCCAAGAAATGGGTATTCAAGGAAGAGTGTATGTACAATTTATCATTTCAAAGGATGGCTCTATTACGGGTATTCGAACTCGTGGACCAGACAAAAACTTGGAGAAAGAGGCACAGCGAATTATTGGTAAGCTTCCAACCATGACCCCAGGGAAACAACGTGGGCGACCAGTTCGAGTTCCGTTTAGTATTCCGATTACTTTCCGATTACAATAACACCAACCCGGCTATTGCCGGGTTTTTTTTGGCACGCTGTTTGGAGTTATAATTTTTATAAACTACCTTACGGTACCCCAAATTTTGTGTTATGATCCCCAAAAAAAACCTAATAAAGATCTGCGTAACAACAGTGGTTTGTTTTTTTCTTTCGGTTTATGTTTGATGTTGTTTATCTCATGGCGTATGCTTGAATGGAGAACATACAAACAGTTTAACTACGACCCATCCACTATTGTTGTTGAAAATTTAGTAGAACTGGAAATTCCTGTAACAGAACATATTAAGGCCCTTCCGCCCCCACCTCCGCCCAGAATTTCTGAAGTAATTCAGGTTGTTGAGGATGATGTTGAGGTCGAGGAAACCATCGTCGAATCAACAGAAACCAATCAAGAAGAAATTATTGAATACGTTGAAGTTTACGATGAGGGCAATTTTGTAATTGACGATGTGCCTTTTGCGATCATAGAAGATGCGCCGATTTTTCCTAGATGTGAATCTGTTCCAAAATCCCAACGAAAAGCTTGTTTTGAAGAAATGATGAATAAGTTCATTCGAAAAAATTTTCGATATCCTGAGATCGCTCAGGAAATGAATATTCAAGGAAGAGTCAATGTAGCTTTTGTGATTGATGAGCATGGCAAGGTAACTTCCATACAGTCTAGAGGACCAGACAAAAACCTTGTTGACAAGGCGGAACGCATTATTGGATTGTTGCCCCAGATGACTCCAGGCAAACAACGTGGACGGCCTGTACGTGTCCCCTATGGAATTCCGATTACGTTTAGACTGCAATAGTCTGATCCTCAAACATTTTTTGTTCTTTTGGGTTGGTCAAACTCTTGCTGAGCAGTATCTTTGCGACCTAATTGCAAGATGATAAAGACTACTACTCAAGCCAATATAGCTCATATCGCATTTGCGCAAGTTTTGCGTGATTTGGCACTGCTTACTAAATCCAGATTGAGTCTTAGTGTTGTCTTTTCGAGTATTGCTGGATACATACTCGGTAGCGAGGTTGTCGTTATTCAAGAACTTGTATTGCTCATTGTTGGTGGATATGGTGTTGCGGGCGCGGCAAATGCATTCAATCAAATTATTGAGCGCGATTTAGACGCTAAAATGCTTCGCACTCAAAATCGTCCCCTTCCCTCAGGAAGAATGAAGGTTGGCAGCGCTTTTCTTTGGGCTTCCATGTTCGCAATCATTGGCTTGGCCGCTTTGTATATGATCAATCCTAAAACATCGATGTTTGCAGCGATTTCGATGTTTCTCTACACCAGTGTGTATACGCCACTCAAATCCAAAACAGCTTTGGCAGTTTTTGTTGGAGCTTTTCCAGGAGCAATCCCTTTTATGTTGGGATGGGTAGCGGCTACGGGTTCTTTTGGACTAGAAGCGGGAACCTTATTCATGATACAGTTTTTTTGGCAGTTTCCTCATTTTTGGGCGATAGGCTGGATGATGTATGATGATTATGCATTGGCAGGAATCAACATGTTGCCTACAGGCAAAAAAGACCGCGGTACGGCATTGCAAGTGATTTTGTATACACTTTGGACAATCGCAATATCGATAACTCCTGCTTTGGGCATCACAGGTCAACTCAGTCTTTCGCTTGGTGCAGCCATTTTAGTGGCTTTGTGTGGGTTGTTTATGTTAGTGGCTGCGATGCACCTGTTCCAAAAACGAGATACCGCCTCTGCCAAACGCTTGTTACTGGTCAGTATTGCCTATATATCTGCCATTCAAATTATTTATGTGATCGATAAACTTCTTTAAATGTCTTTAGATCCCAAACAAATACGAGCTAAAAAAATGATGCTG
>JASFWO010000113.1:0-3653 GCA_050049275.1 Flavobacteriaceae bacterium
AACGATGCCATAGACTTCCTTTTACGATGTCGTTGGCCAATCCTTGTACAATAATGGCAGAGGATTGTACTCCTACATTTCCTGCCATGGCAGCAATAAGTGGTGTAAAGAAAAACAAAGTTCTGTAGGATGGGTGACTCATAACTCCTTCAAACCCTTCAAGAATAAAAACGCTCCCTAGACCGCCCAGTAATCCTAAAATAAGCCACGGCAATCGGGCTCGTGTCAGTTCGAGTATGGAGTCGTCTGCTTCTACATCCGAAGAAATTCCCGCTGCGAGTTTGTAGTCTCTCTCTGCTTCGTCTTTTATCAAATCTACAATGTCATCAATAGTGATTCGGCCCAATAATTTTTTGTCATCATCTACCACAGGAATGGCTTCCAGATCATACTTGGACATGACTTTGGCAACCTCTTCACCATTCTCTTCTACATGTACGGAGTCAACTTTTGGGATGTATACACTTTTGATTTTGCTTCGGTCATTGGCAGTCAAAAGATCTTTCAGTGACAAGCGACCTAAAAGTATATTTTCATCATCTACCACATATATGGAATGCACCCGAGTTACTTCTTGGGCTTGGATGCGCATTTCTTTGACACATCGTGTTACGGTCCAGTTTTGATTGACTTTGACCAGTTCTTTTGCCATCAGTCCTCCTGCAGAATTCTCATCATAAGTCAAAAGCTCACGAATGTCTTGGGCAAACTCAGTATCAGAAATTTGTTCAATAACTTCTTCCTGTCGTTCTTCAGGAAGTTCTGCAATGATATCTACCGCATCGTCCGTATCAATTTCATTAAGCTCGGTAGCGATCTCTTTAATAGATAGGGCTTCAAGAATGTCTTCACGTACATCTTCATCGATTTCGGTAAGTACATCAGAAGTCTTTTCTGTGTCGATGAGCTTAAAAAGATAGACCCCGTAATTGATGGGTAAGGCATCAAAAATCTCGGCCAAATCGGCGTAGTGATATTCTTGTAAAAGTTTTTTAAGTGTATTGTCTTGACGGGCATCAATGTCCAGCTTAATTTGCTCTAGGAGTTTATCGCTAAGCTGAAAGGGTGTCATGCGCAATCATTTTTGTGAGTCGAACAAAATCTGAAACGCCCAATTGTTCCGGACGTTGCCCAAAGATAGTATCTTCTTTTAAATTGGCAGATATCTGGAATGATTTTAAGCTGTTACGGAGTGTTTTTCTGCGTTGTTGAAAGGCCCTTTTAACTACTTTGAATAAAAGTTTTTCATCGCAGGGAAGTTGGTAATCTTCTTTTCTTCGGAGTCGTAAAACACCCGAAGCTACTTTGGGGGGAGGTTGAAAAACAAAGCGAGAGACGCTAAACAAGTATTCGGTTTCATAAAATGCTTGCACAAGAACAGAGAGGATTCCGTAGGTTTTACTTCCTGGTTTTTCGCAAATGCGTTCGGCAACTTCTTTTTGGAACATCCCTACAAATTCGGGAATGAGGCTTCGGTGCTCCAAAGTTTTAAACACGATTTGTGAAGAGATATTGTATGGGAAATTACCGATTATAGCGACGGGTTCCTCATAAAGGCTTGCTAAGTCGAGTTTAAGAAAATCACCTTCAATGATTCGGTTTTCCAGTTCTGGATATTCTTGTTTGAGATAGCTCACAGACTCAGAATCAATTTCCACAACATGGACGATATTTTCTGATTCTAGTAAAAATTGGGTCAACATCCCCATTCCAGGACCAATCTCTAAAACCTGATTGTAGCTTTCTCCTGTAAGCCCATTGGCAATATTACGTGCAATATTGGCATCGGTCAAAAAATGTTGACCTAAATGTTTTTTTGGCCTGACACTCA
Source organism: Flavobacteriaceae bacterium (assembly GCA_050049275.1). Classification (GTDB taxonomy): domain Bacteria; phylum Bacteroidota; class Bacteroidia; order Flavobacteriales; family Flavobacteriaceae; genus UBA724. The sequence goes on from JASFWO010000113.1 coordinate 1,832, forward strand.
AGGTAGTATGGCTTCAAGTTCCGTTTCAAACATCACCCATTTGTTAGGGAATTCCTTGTGAAGGGCTGCGTAAATAAGAGGCAATTGTTCTGCTTTGAAAACGTTTAGCTTTTCAATAGTATCAAAATTAAATTGTACTCCATAGCTAGGGTGTGTGCTTTCATCGCTGTGTATTCGCAACAAAGTAGTGTGGTATGTGTCATCAGAGAGTATGTTTTTTTTGACATACATTACCCAAGAAGACTCAGCTCCATTGTCTATGCTAAATGTAATATTGAGAATACGCATCTTAGTCAATAAGCTTAAAACCAGTATAGGGCACCAAGGCTTTGGGAATATGAATTCCACGATCGGTCTGGTTGTTTTCTAATAAGGCAGCCAATACACGTGGCAACGCCAACGCACTTCCATTGAGAGTGTGTACCCATTTTTTGCGCCCGTCTTTGTCTTTAAAACGAAGTTTGAGACGCGTAGACTGAAAGCTTTCAAAATTAGACACTGAACTTACTTCTAGCCAACGTTTTTGTGCTGTTGAATAGACTTCAAAATCATAAGTCAACGCCGAGGTAAAGCCCAAATCTCCGCCACACAAACGCAGTACTCTGTAAGGAAGCTCTAAAGCTTCTAAAAGGGTTTTTACGTGACCCACCATTTCATCTAAAGCATCATATGAGCGATCTGGGTGTTCCAGTCGTACAATTTCAACTTTGTCAAACTGATGCAATCTGTTTAATCCACGCACGTGTGCTCCGTAGCTCCCTGCTTCTCTGCGAAAGCATGGGGTGTATCCCGTATTTGAAATGGGAAGTTGTTCGTGGCTGAGCATCACATCTCTGTATAGGTTGGTTACAGGCACTTCAGCTGTTGGGATCAAATACAAATTATCGGCACCAACATGATACATCTGTCCTTCTTTATCGGGCAATTGTCCCGTTCCAAACCCCGAAGCTTCATTGACCAAATGTGGTACTTGAACTTCCTCGTAGCCAACCGCTGTGTTCTGATCTAAGAAATAATGGATCAGCGCACGCTGTAAGCGAGCACCTTTGCCTGTGTATACCGGAAAACCAGCTCCTGATATTTTATTTCCTAAGTCAAAATTGATGAGATTGTACTTAGAAGCCAGCTCCCAATGTGGAAGGGCATCTTCTTGTAAATCAGGGATCTTTCCAGACTGAAAAACCTCTTGGTTGTCCTCTTCGCTTTGACCATTAGGAACAAGGTTGTGAGGCACGTTTGGAATGTTATACCGCAGCGTTTGCAAGTCTTCTACAGCCTGATTGAGTTGAGCTTGTAGGTTTTTGTTTTCGGCTTTGAGTTTAGACGTTTCGTCCTTTAATCCTTGAGCTTGTTCGGTTTTGCCACTGCTATACAACTGTCCAATCTCCTTAGCCAATGTGTTGGCTCTGGCAAGGTTTTGATCCAGTTCTGCTTGGAGGCTTCTTCTTTTTTGATCTGCCTCTATGACTTGATCCACCAAGGCTTTGGCATCCAGCCCTCTTTTGGATAAGGCGAGGATGATTTCATTTTTGTGTTCTCTAAGGATAGAAATGTCAAGCATAAGCGATCATTTGTGCAAAAGTAAAACTTTGTAGCATACAGGGCTTTTTATTTGTCAATTATTGAACGACAGTGGGCTTCATCGGCCTGTAGTTGTAATTGAAGTTTATCGGCGGAGTCAAATTTTTGCTCATCACGAACCCGCTCCAACACTTCTACCCCAATATGTTTTCCATATAAATCTTGAGTCCAATCAAAAAAGTGAACTTCAATTGAAATTCTTTTGGATTTGAATGTTGGCTTGTCACCAATGTTCATCATA
>JASFWO010000115.1:0-3640 GCA_050049275.1 Flavobacteriaceae bacterium
TTTGATGCTTATGATCTTGGAGAGTCATACTACGATTATACCATCAAGCTGTATACAACTACCAGTATGAGTGCTGATGAAATTCATCAACTCGGAATCAGCGAGGTTGCACGCTTACGCTCAGAGATGGAAAAGGTCAAGAGACAAGTAGGATTTGAGGGAGATTTAACCTCTTTTTTCGATCACGTTCGCACTCTTCCTAAACTGAGACCATTCACAGATCCGCAACAAGTGATCAACAATTTTAATGCGATTCACGAAAAAATGAAAGATCAGGTTGATCGTTTGTTTTCCTTACAACCCAAAACAGCTTTTGAAGTACGTCGAACAGAAGCTTTTAGGGAAGCCTCGGCCAGCGCACAGTATAACCCAGGTTCTTTAGATGGCAGTCGTCCGGGTATTTTTTATGTTCCGATACCTGATGTCAGTCAATACAATATATTTTCGGATGAGGATTTATTTTTACACGAAGCCATTCCTGGACATCATTTTCAGATATCACTTCAACAAGAAAACACAGATTTACCCGATTTCCGAAAAACATTGTGGTATAGTGCCTATGGAGAGGGCTGGGCTTTGTATTGTGAGTCTTTAGGCGAAGAATTAGGACTTTATGACGATCCATACCAATATTTTGGAATGTTGAGCGCCGAGATGCACCGTGCCATCAGACTGGTTGTGGATACAGGTCTTCATACCAAAGGATGGACTCGGGAACAAGCCATTCAGTATTCTCTAGAAAATGAAGCCGAACCCGAAGCCTCAATTATTTCAGAAATCGAAAGATATATGGCCAACCCTGGGCAAGCGCTTTCGTATAAAATAGGACAATTGAAAATACAATCATTGCGTGCACAAGCAACAGAGGTCATGGGTGAAGCCTTTGATATACGGGAATTTCATCGTTTGGTGCTGGAGTCTGGATGCATTCCCTTGGCTTTATTAGAAGAAAAAATAGAAAATTGGATTCAATCAAAAACTTAGAAACCATGAAAAGCCCCATTATAATTGTTTTGTTATTGTTGTTATCAAGTTGTAAAGTCAACCAATTTACTGGCAAGAAAACCCTTAACCTATACGGGAATGATCAATTGTTTCCGATGGCATTTCGGGAGTATGATACTTTTTTGGCAGACAACACAGTAATTCAAGGGACCAAAGAGAGTGAACAAATAGAACAAATTGGAGTTAGAATTGCAGCGGCTGCCCAGCAGTATTTTGACTATAAAGGTATGCCAAACTATTTAAATGAATATGCATGGGCCTTCAATTTAGTAGAGGATGAATCCGTAAATGCTTGGTGTATGCCAGGCGGTAAAATTGTGTTTTATACAGGTATTTTACCCATTGCAGCCAACGAAAACGGCATTGCTGCGATTATGGGTCACGAGGTAGCTCATGCCTTAGCTGATCACGGAGCACAGCGTATGAGTGCATCGACCCTACAAATGGCAGGCGCAGCGCTTACTGACCGCTTAACTCAAAAAGAGTCCGATGAAAAAAGAGCCGTTTTTATGCAGGCTTATGGGGTTGCAACCACTGTGGGGGGCATGTTGCCATTTGGTAGAAAACACGAAAGCGAAGCAGACAAAATTGGATTACAACTAATGGCCATAGCGGGCTATGACCCCAACGAAGCTCCTCTATTATGGGAACGCATGCGCAAAGCCTCAAAAGGAGGCACACCAGAGTTCTTAAGCACACACCCCAGCGAAGAAAGACGCATTGAAAACCTAAAGAAATGGATTCCTGAGGCGCAACAATTCGCTCGCGAAGTAAATAATTCAAAATAAGCTTATGATACAAATTTTCATAACAGGTGGTACTTTTGACAAAAGCTACGATGACATTCATGGACAATTGTATTTTAACAAAACCCACCTTCCTGAAATGCTAAAAAGAAGTCGTTGTACACTAGACATCGACGTCAAAACTCTGATGATGAAAGACAGCTTAGAGTTGAGCGTTGACGATGTTGCAACTGTAATACAGGCTTGTCGCGAAACCACAGCCAACCGAATTGTTATTACTCACGGCACTGACACCATGACCCATACTGCAGCTGCTTTGGCTAAAGCAGGAATCGAAAAAACCATTTTATTAACAGGGGCGATGATTCCATATGCTTTCGGTAGCTCTTCAGATGGCTTTTTTAATCTAGGGTGTGCATTGGCATTTGTGCAATCTCAACCAAATGGCGTTTATGTAACCATGCAAGGAAGGTGCTTTCCTTGGGACGCTGTTGAAAAGGACAAAAAAAAGGGGGTATTTCGCATGATCTAAATCACAAGAGCTCTAATTGAAGACCTAAACATTAAAAAACAAAATCATATTTTTGAAAAGCACATAACTTGGTAATAATTTAGGGGTTAATAGATTGTTATTATTTCATCAAACGATGATAATTAGTTTAGATTGTGTACATCATGAATAAATCGCAAGATCAATTCCCTATAGATGCAGTAATCACGTGGGTTGATGGCAATGATGAGAATCATCAAAAAAAAATTGCTGACAATATTACGAATACCAACTTATTGAAAGATTTGGATTTTAAAACTCGATTTCAACAGGTTGGTGAAATAAAATTTACAGTTCATTCTATTATCAAATACGCCCCATTTATAAGAAATATTTTTATTGTTACAGACAACCAAATACCTGATTTTCTAGAGACCAAGTCTGAACGCTATAAAAAAGTTGTGGTTATTGACCACAGAGATATTTATACAGACAACCTTTCATGTTTGCCAGTTTTTAATTCTATAAGTATTGAAACTAAATTATATAAAATCCCAGGGCTTGCTGAACATTTTATTTATTTTAATGATGATTTTTTATTAAATAAAGTAGTCAATCCATCAGATTTTTTTCATGAAGGGAAGCCTATAATTCGAGGGAAATGGCATCGATTTAAAGAGGATATTTTTTACAAAAAAATATTTCGAAAGAAAGAAAAACCTGGGTACATCATTGCTCAAGAGAAAAGTGCTAAAATCCTAGGATACAAGCTTTTTTTTCGATTTCATCACACGCCTCACCCAATGAGAGTCTCTACCATAAGATCATTTTTTACATTAAATTCTTCGTTAGAGCAATCCAATTCGGAACCCAAATTTAGAAGCATTGATCAATTTTTGATGGTAGGATTGGCGAATCATTTAGAAATCAAAAAAGATCAAAGTGTTCTTAAAAACGATTATCAACTTTTACATTTTAGAAATTATAAGAAACCTTTGTTTTGGTTGAAGTTTAAATTGAATTATCTAGGCAAAAAACAAAACAAACTCTTTTTAAATCTTCAAAGTCTTGACCAATGTCCTAAGCGTAAGCAGGATTTTATAATGGATTGGTTGGAAAAAAAGTATGCTATTTAATCTTAACTGAAAATTTAGCACTCAGATCACATGAACTAAAGAGGATTGCGTTGTGATCCTCACAAAGCTCCGCTTTGAAAATCAAACAAACAAAAAAACGCTCAAGTAAACTTGGCGTTTTTCCTAATTGTGTGATTTATTCGTGACCCAAACATACAGTAGTTCGGACTTTTTGAGTGGAATTAGTGATGTATACTCAAAAAAATATTCCAAGAAATAAAAAATTATTTTGGGACTAATCCGTGACCTAAACGCATGGTAGT
>JASFWO010000116.1:0-3630 GCA_050049275.1 Flavobacteriaceae bacterium
GGTTGCTCTTTTTTTGATAGTCAGAATAATTTACCTCCAATTGTTGTTTGCCAATATACATATGTTGGTAGTGAAGTAAAAAATCTTGATTGTATCTGCACACAAACTCTAATTTCCCCTGCCTTACTTTGAGTTGATATCCCGATTTGTTTTTAGTAAGGCGTGCGTTTAGCAAGAGTTCGGGTAAAAACGGACGTCCCAACAAACTGTTTTCTAGTGCTTGGTACCCTAGATTAACTCCTAATATTTTTTGAATGGCTGAAAAATCTCCTTGGTAATACGATTTGCCTAAAACCTCATAAAAAGCCACGCCTGAAGTATCAATCTTGGCCCTGCCAATAGGGACAATCATAGAAGCGTTGATCCAAATTTGTTTTTGGGATTCGATTCGAATATTTGTGCTGATGCGTTGACTTGAATCCTCAAAATTAGCCATTAAGGCACCTCTTAAATTGAGGGTCTTCCATGACGACTGTGCGGATTGAGCGTTAGCAAGAAGCTCAGGTGTGCTGTTTGCAATGGTTTTATCAAAATCTGTTTTGAAGGACTTGCAGGCTCCAAACAACAATATTGCGATAAACCACAGACGCTTCATCTCTATGAGTTTAGTTTTGAAAAATCTCCTAAACTTAAGGTGGTAAAATGACCGTCGTACTGCACATGGTTTCCGATCATAGAGTTTTTGATTTGCGCATTGGTCAACAAGGTGTTTGATTGTACAATGCTGTTTTCAATCGTGCTGTTTTCAACATGAGTGTCAGCGCCCAAAGAAACATATGGACCCACGGTACTATTGGTCAGCTTGACCCCTTTTCCAATAAAACACGGTGGAATGATGGTGCTGTTCTGATTGGTGTGAGTTGCAACCAAAACCTCTCCCTCGTCTTGTAAAAACTGTAACATTTTTTGGTTGGTTTGGATGGTGATCTCAGGATTTCCACAATCCATCCATTCCGCAACTTTGCTAGGCACAAAACGCTTTCCATTTTGAATCATGCGCAAGATCCCATCATTGATCTGGTACTCGCCCACTCGTGTAAGGTTTTCGTTAATAACGTTCTGTAGTTCAGTTTTTAATTGCCCTATTTCTTTGAAATAATATACTCCAATGGCAGCCATGTCAGAAACAAATTGTTGGGGCTTTTCCACCATTCCTTTTACATCGCCGTTATCGTTGAGTTGCACAACTCCATATGCTTGTGGGTTGTCAACTTGCTTGACCCAAATCGCGGCATCAACCTCGGGGTCTAAATGGAAGTCTGCGCGGATAAGAGTATCCGCATATGCCACCACTGCGGGACCAGATAAAATAGGCTCGGCGCACATAATAGCATGACCTGTGCCTAGAGGGGTGTTTTGTCTAAAAATATGAGGAGCAGCATCCAAGTCTTTGGCTAATTTGGTCAAGTGATCTACTACGTCATCTCCAAAAAAAGCAGGATCACCCAATACAAAACCAATGTCTGTGATGGGCTGTTTGACAATCGCTGCAATATCGCGGACTAGGCGTTCAACAATCGGCATCCCTGCAACAGGGATTAAAGGTTTTGGAGTGGTTAAAGTGTGTGGCCGCAGTCTTGAACCGCGCCCAGCCATCGGTACGATAATCTTCATATGTTCATTTTATTCCTGTACTTCCAAATCCTCCTGAGCCTCGTTCAGAAACACTTAGAGATTCTGTAAGTTCCCAAGAGATTTGTTCGTGCTTTGCAATCACCAATTGGGCAATCCGTGTGCCATGATCAATTGTAAAATTTTCTTGAGAAAGGTTAATCAATATAACGCCTATTTCACCTCTGTAGTCTGCATCAATAGTGCCTGGAGCATTTAAAACTGTAATCCCTTTTTTAAAAGCCAATCCACTGCGAGGTCGAACCTGTGCTTCGACTCCAATGGGCAACTCTATGAACAACCCTGTTTTGATCAGTGTTCTTTCCATGGGGGCTAAGGTCACGGGCGCGTCAAGGTTGGCTCGCAAATCCATTCCAGCAGAGGCGCTGGTTTCATAATGAGGTAGTGGATGGTCTGAATGGTTGATGATACGAATGTTCATAAGCGAAACAATTGTTTGAGTTCTCGTCGCTCCATAAAGAAGCCTATTGACAAAAATACAAAAACGAACAGCGCTCCAACACCCAATTGTCCGGAGAACTTTGTCCAATGAACAGCACAGAGGCCAGCACTTAAAACAAGGTATCCTAAAATACGTTTGATAGGATAAGGTATAGGGTAATGTTTCTTGCCTAATGCATAAGACGCCAACGCCATACATCCATAAGCTAAAAGTGTTGCCCAAGCAGCTCCCATAAAGCCTATCAACGGAATGAGCCAAATATTCAATAATATGGTTGCGGTTGCGGCAGCCAAAGAAATATACATACCATAGGATGTGCGATCCGTTAGTTTATACCAGACCGATAAGTTGTGGTAAATACCCAAAAACAAATTAGCCAACAATATGATAGGAACAATATCTATGGCCACCCAATATTCGGGTCTACGAATAAGGGCCTCTTTAAGGGGTTCTATGCCAACCCCCACTGCAAGCAACAAAAGCCCTCCAAACAACACAAAATATTTCATGATAAGCGCATATACCTTAGGCGCATCTTGGTGTTGTGCATAATTAAAGAAGAATGGCTCTGCTCCTAATCTAAATGCCTGGACAAAGAGAGTCATGAAAACCGCCAACTTATAACACCCACTGTAAGCGCCCATAGTGGCGTCATCAATATAATAACGGATAAGCAATTTGTCTAAATTTTCATTGATCACAAAAGCAATCCCTGCAAACATGATAGGAGCGCCATACCCTAACATTTTTCGCAACAAAGCTGTATGCCAGTTCCATTGAATCTGAAAATAAAATGGAAGTAAAAACAACAAGACAACGGCGCTGGCTAGCAAATTGGAGATGAATACATATTGTACTGGATCTGTCCCCCACGGGAGAGAAATCCCTTGTAGGGGAAACCACCACAAAAACAATACGTTTAATGTTGCGTAGATGCATACATTGGACAGTTTTAAAAAGGTAAACTTTGGAACCTTCCCCGTGGCGCGTAAATAAGCAAAGGGCAACACCACCAAAGAATCACAAAGCAAAACCCCTAATAACAAAGAAAAGTGATGGGGTGCCATTCCTAGTACTTCTGCAATTGGGTTTGTCTGTAAAAAAAGTATGCTGAAAACAAACAGGGTTGTGAATGCTAAGGTAATTGTTGCGGTGCTGACAACTTGTTTGGGATTTTTAGATTGACTAAAAAATCTAAAGAAACTGGTCTCCATTCCATAGGTGAGCAGGATGTTAAAAAAAGCTGCATATACATAAAAGGCGGTATTCTCTGCATAACTTTCAACGGGAAGTGTCTGTGTGTGAAGGGGTACTAACAAAAAATTAAGCACGCGCGGAACCACGGTTGCCAACCCATATACAAAAGTTTCCTTGATGAATTGTCTTGGGTCAAACAAGAGTATTGATTTGCTTTCTAAGGTACAACGATTCGGGTGTAATCACAAGATTACATATAATTTATAGAAGGTTGACGTTGAACTTTATGTACAATGGCGTAGTAGGTCTTCTTTTTTTTGGTGTACACAATCGCCGCTTGATCTTTTTTTAACCTAAAA
>JASFWO010000117.1:0-3620 GCA_050049275.1 Flavobacteriaceae bacterium
GCCTGTGTTTTAAAAAAGAAAGGTGTTAAAAACCATATGGAGATTAGACACAGATAATGCGTAGTGGATTGATAGTTCAATTGAGTGCTTATAGTTTTTCGATCCAAATTTAATGTTTTGTATTGAATCCTACTATAATACAGAGGTTTTCAAACAATATTATAGTTTTTTTTCTATTTAGGTTTCAATGCTAAAAAGGGGTTCGAATGAAAGAAGAAGAAGAAGCTACATTTGTTTGACCACTATAAAAGTAGCCGTAGCACCCGTGGAGAGGTTCCACTGGTTGGAAGCCAGTAATTTTTTGTGCTCGTCATAGACTCGTAGTTCGGCTGTGTTGGGACCTGAAGATCCTTGGTTGAGTGCTTGAAAGTCAAATTTATTAAAGCCTGGTTTTAACTCTATTTCAAAGACGAAAAATTTATTTTTTAAATACAAATTGGGCAGTAAAACTTCATCATTCAATGAAATAGCGACCCGATCTCCATCTTCATATTCAAAGTCCCTGCAAACAATCACTGCGGTTTTAGAATTGGTTTTAACATCTCCCAAGTAAGTATCCCCTAAGTAACCCAAATTGGCATTTGATTCCTCGCGTTCGCGTAGGCGTTTTAGATATGGCGCAGAGTTATCGATAAATCGTTCTTGATCAAAAAGAGTTGATTTTGGTTCTTCTTTTTTGTCTAAAAAAGAATAATCTTCAACAGAACTGCCTGAGTTTAACAACCCTAAAATCGGTTTGTTTGGCGTTTCAAATGGGTTTTCGAATGAGTTTTCTTGTGAGTACAACAGTGCTGTAAACAATAAACTTAACAGAGTTAAGCTGACTTTCTGTAACGTAAAACTACTGCAGTTGCAAAAAAACATAAGCCCGAATTTACCAAAATCAATGCAATAGTACCAAACAAAAACCATGCCCGTCCTTCATGTTTGGATATGATTGCTTCTCCTAAAACACTCAAACCTGATCCTATCAATGCAAAACCGAGTATCGCATACCAGAACCATTTTTTTCGAAGACTATCCACCGTAGTGTTTTTTGTTTTGATAGTATGATAATAGGCCTAACACAAAAATAACCCCTATTGAGTAATAAACAAAGTCAGGAGTGATCACCTTGTCGCCACTGGCGTATGAATGTAAACCAACCAGATAAAAATTGACACCAAAATAGGTCATTATGATGCTGGCGAATGCGACTATAGATAATAAGTTAAAAAGCCATTTGCCTCTAAGCCCGGGGATGATACGCATATGGATAACAAAAGCATATACTAGAATACTAATGAGGGCCCAAGTCTCTTTAGGGTCCCAACCCCAATAACGACCCCAACTTTCGTTAGCCCATTGACCGCCCAAAAAATTCCCAATGGTGAGCATGACTACACCCACCGTAAGTGCCAACTCATTAACGACGGTGAGTTCGCTGATGTTGAGTTTCATACGTGCTTTGTTTTTTGAGTTGGTCAAAATCATAAGTAACATAGAAACTACACCCAAAATCATACCTAAAGCAAAAGGGCCATAACTACCAACAATGACAGCAACATGAATCATCAACCAATAACTATCTAATACGGGGACAAGATTGGCGATTTCAGGATCCATCCAGTTCCAATGGGCAATCATCAAAATCATGGAAGCCACAAAGGCAGTAGCAGCAATGGTTAGGTTGGATTTTCGTCCGAACGCCAAGCCCATACCAACTGTAGCCCAAGCCACATAAAGCATCGACTCATAAGCGTCGCTCCAAGGTGCATGACCCGATATATACCAACGGGCAGCCATTCCTACTGTTTGGGCTACAAACAATACAATGATGACTCCTGTACACAGATTGACTATATGTTTGAGTCCTTTATAGTCAAATAATATTTTTAAAATCAAGAGCAAAAACATCACTACCCCTACATACATATACCAAGAAAACAAACGCTTGAAGATGTCGTATTCATTGTACAAAACCTCCGCATCTATTTTCTTCTCACTGGGCATTATGTCCGAACCATATTTATGTTGAAAACCAGAGATACTTTCCAATAATTGGTCCGCCTGTTCGTATGTGCCTTGGCGTAAAGCACCTAAATACAAGGGCATTACATTGCGCACATAAAGAGAATCAACTCCTTCAAAGGAGAAGTCAGAAAGCTCGGGTACAGAAATCCATTTGTTGTTGGGATCATTGGGAACAGGAAAAATTCGCAAGACCTTCCCTTCCAGAGCACTGTAGAGCAAATTGACTCTGCGATCGGTTTCAATAAAGTCTTTCTGAAATTGATTTGGAGTCGAAGATCTGTAAGCCTCTTCCAAAACAGGGGCAAGTTTATAATTTCCTGCTCCATCAAAAAAATCAACAAAAGAGGCATACTTTGCTTTTGAGGGAACTCCTGCCAATGCTCGAAGACTGTCATTGCCTCGCTTGAGATAAATAAAGGGTACTTGATACCATAACAAAGGGTTCTGTTGAATGGACAACAACACTTGGTTGGCATCTAATGACTGATAATGATCCGATTTGCTCACCTTACGTACCAGTTCCGAAGCAAATGTGTTTGCTGGCTTCATTCGACCTCCTAAGTCTTGGATAACCAACTTACCAAACTTGGCTGCCTGTGGAGCAGGTGTCGCTTGGTTTAGAATCAAAGAGTCTATGTTTTGGGTCGTTTTCGGGGAACTGTGTTGATGATCTTGCGCCCACAATCCAAGGCTGAAAAATAAAACAAAGGCAGTGAGAGCTGCTTTCTTTTGACGAATCTTTTCTAATGTAGTTGCGAGGCTTCTAAACCTAGTTTTACCAAAAAACAAAATACCCATCAAACCTGCATAAAGTAAAAAATAACCAAGGTAAGTAATCCATGTGCCCCAAAAATCATGATTCACGGAAAGAATGGTGCCTTTTTCGTCTGGATCAAAAGAAGCTTGAAAGAAGCGATACCCTTTGTGGTTAAGGATATGGTTCATATAAATATCATAGTCAAAGGGTGATTCATCAATCACACGCACTTTACTCATAAAGCTGCTGTAACTCTTTTCGGTTCCAGGGTATTTTTCAGCAATAAAATCATCGAGCTGAATGGCAAAAGGAAGTTCTTTTTGAAGGGAACCATATTGCACCCAAAAATCCAAACCTCCAACCGCTACTTTTTTTGGATCGTTGGTGACCCCTTTGGCTCCTAAAACTTGAACTGTCTCCGTTTCGCCTGCCGTCGAAATAGCAACGGTTAAAGCATCTTGTGGGGAATCCTCGTCGGAAACGACTCCGTAAGACCCTCTCAAAGGGCGGTCGGGAAAAACAAACTGCATTCCGGCAAGGTTGTAAAGTGATCGAAATTGAAGAGGAAGCTCCTGATCAACAGCAACCTCTGTCATGTTTTGAGTGGCCATCACCATGACCGTTCCCTCAAAAGGAGAGGATATGGAAAAGTCGTCTTCGTCCCATTGCACATTAATAGCGCCTTGAGTGGGTTTGTTAAATGCAAATAATACGTTGTGGATGCTCACAACCTCTCCGTATTGTATGTAGTGCTCATGTCGATTCCCATCTCCTGCTTCAACTATTTTTAGATAATAGTCTCCATTCGGGTCCTCAATCAAACCTTCAGAAGCACTGGTCATGAAGTCGA
>JASFWO010000118.1:0-3586 GCA_050049275.1 Flavobacteriaceae bacterium
AAAAAGGAGTTTTCTCATTAGAGCAACGCACAAATTTTGCGACACATGCTTTTCACATCTCCTCCCATTACGACAGTGCCATCTTTAACTATTTCAGTGAAGGTAACGGAGCGCTAAAGCTCAGTGTGCCTTTTGGCAAACAATTGCGATATGGAGAAAATCCACACCAAAAAGGTTCTTTTTACGGTAATTTAGATCAGTTATTCGAAAAGCATAACGGAAAGGAGTTGTCTTACAACAATCTTTTAGACGTTGATGCAGCTTTGCAAGTAATGGAAGCTTTTGAGGGGCTCGATCCTACATTTGCGATTCTTAAACACAACAACACATGTGGCCTAGCTACTCGAGACAGCTTAAGCGAAGCATATAAAGCAGCATTGGCTGGGGATCCCATTTCTGCTTTTGGCGGTATCTTGATTGCCAATGATAAAATTGATTTGACCACTGCTGAGTTGATCCATGAATTGTTTTGCGAGGTCGTTATTGCACCTAATTTTGATGCAGATGCTCTTGCGCTACTAAAGGGCAAAAAGAATCGCATCATTCTGCAACAAAAAACAAACGCATACAACCCCAAATTGGTTCGCAGTTGTCTTAATGGCTATCTTGTCCAGGATAGAGATGATGTGGTAGACCATGAAGACATGCTGCAATATGCGACCAACAACAAACCTTCTAAATCTGAAATAGAAGACTTATTATTTGCTTCCAAAATCTGTAAGCAAACCAAATCAAACACCATTGTTTTAGCAAAAGGGAAACAACTTTTATCATCAGGAACAGGTCAAACTTCGCGAGTCGATGCCCTGCAACAAGCTATTAAAAAGGCTCAGACTTTCGGGTTTGATCTCCAAGGCGCAGTCATGGCGAGCGATGCTTTTTTCCCATTTCCTGACTGTGTTGAAATTGCGCACAAAGCTGGGATAACAGCTGTCATTCAACCAGGTGGATCTATTAAAGATCAATTAAGTATCGATTACTGCAACACCCATGGTGTGACCATGGTCATGACAGGAGTAAGACATTTTAAACATTAATTTCGTATAATTACATTAGCTAATAGGGATTTAGACATGGGGTTTTTTGATTTTTTGACGGAAGATATCGCCATCGACTTAGGTACGGCAAACACTTTAATCATCCATAACGACAAAGTAGTGGTCGACAGCCCCTCTATTGTGGCACGTGATCGCAGAAGTAATAAAATCATTGCAGTAGGTCAAGAAGCTGCTTTGATGCAAGGGAAAACCCACGAAAACATTAAAACCATCCGTCCTCTTAAAGATGGTGTAATTGCTGATTTTAACGCATCTGAGCAGATGATCAGCATGTTTATCAAAAATATTCCTACCCTCAAAAAAAGACTTTTTTCCCCCGCTCTTCGTATGGTGATTTGTATTCCCTCAGGGATTACCGAAGTAGAAATGCGTGCCGTAAGAGAGTCTGCCGAGAGAGTCAACGGTAAAGAAGTGTATTTGATTCACGAACCCATGGCAGCAGCCATTGGAATTGGAGTGAATATCATGCAGCCCAAAGGAAATATGATTATTGATATCGGAGGAGGAACCACCGAAATTGCAGTCATTGCCTTATCTGGAATTGTTTGTGACAAATCGGTTAAGGTTGCTGGAGATGTATTTACCAACGATATCATTTATTATATGCGCACCCAACACAACTTATATGTGGGTGAACGTACGGCCGAGCGGGTTAAAATATTGATTGGATCTGCCCTAGAAGAACTCGAAAATCCACCAGAAGACATGACAGTCCAAGGAAGAGATTTGCTTACTGGAAAGCCAAAAGAAACGGTAATCTCTTATCGAGAAATCGCCAAAGCTCTTGACAAATCAATTATTAGAATCGAAGATTCTGTAATGGAGACCCTTTCTCAAACGCCACCTGAACTTGCTGCGGACATTTACAACACGGGAGTTTATTTAGCTGGTGGTGGCTCTATGTTGCGCGGTCTAGACAAACGTCTGTCTCAAAAAACCGACCTTCCTATATTTATCGCTGAAGATCCGCTTCGTGCCGTTGTACGTGGAACGGGCATAGCCCTAAAAAACATAGACCAATACAAAAGCGTACTGGTTAAATAGCTGAGTAAGCATGCAGCAGCTGATTAACGCCATCATAAAATTTAGAAATGTATTGGTTTTTTCAGTATTGTTTTTGTTTTCATTGCTCCTAACTTCAAAATCAAGCGCATACCATAGAGAAGTCTTTTCTAAGTGGAGTACAGGGATCGGCAGTTGGATGCACCAATGCTCAAGCGCTTTTGGACATTACATCAATCTTGCCAAAGACAACCAACGACTTTCAGAGGAAAACGAGCTTTTACTGACAGAATTATTACAAAAAAAACAAACCGATGACAGCCAACTTATCCCTTATAAGGTGGGTGTCGCAAGAGTGCTCCGAAATAGTTTTATGTTAGACTACAACTACTTAACCATTAACATTGGAGAAAATCATGGTATACGCCCTGAAATGGGTGTGGTAAGTGCCAAAGGAGTTGTAGGAGTGGTCAGACACACCACCCCTCGATATGCTCAGGTGATGTCTGTGCTCAATAAAGATCTGCAGGTCAATGCCAAACTTCTTAAAAGCAATCACTTTGGCAGCTTAAAGTGGACCGGAGGAAGTGCAACACAAGTCAAACTCGATGATGTTCCGAATACTGCGCCGATTCAGATAGGTGATACTGTTACCACCGGAGGAATGTCTACCATATTTCCTGATGGAATTCCTATTGGAATGATAAAAAATTATAGCCAAAAACCATTAACAAATTTCTATGAAATCGAAGTGGATTTGTTTCAAGACATGACCAATTTAGGGGTGATTTATGTAATAGAAAATCCAGATCGCATAGAAATAAACTCACTTCAAAATCTCTCCAATGAATAATAGAATTTTTTCCCTGTTGGGTCTTTTTATTGGTTTGGTTTTAGCTCAAAGTCTGTTATTTGATCGTCTGTTGGTTGCCCAACAATACGTTCCATACATCGCTTTACTTTTTATTGTCCTGTACCCTACCGACTTACGTCAAACAATGTTTTTGGTTGTTGCTTTTCTTTACGGTCTATCCATCGATTTGTTAAGTGTTTCAGGAGGCATACATGCGGGTGCATGTTTAAGTGCGGCATTTTTGCGTCCCGTTGTGTTGCGCTCTGTTTTTGGAATAAGCTCTGATTACAGTGCGGTTAAGTTTTCTAAAATTCCTTTTCCACAGTGGTTTATCTATTGTTTATTGGTAGTCATGATACATCATTTGGTTCTCTTTGGGCTTAGTGATTTTAGCCTGAATCGATGGGTTTGGATTCTACAACAAACGATTTTAAACGGACTATTGACCACCGCTGTAGTATCTGTATTCATGTTTTTGTTTGTGTCAAAAAAATGAGGAAAAGCCTGCTTTATTTACTGCTCTATTCAACAGCAATTGTCTTTGCCTTAAGGTTGTTTTATTTGCAAGTAGTTAGCACCAACTACGAAGACTTATCACTTCAAAATTCAGTTCTCAAAGAATATATTTATCCCGAGCGCGGCCTGATTTATGATCGTGAGGGGCGTTTGCTTG
>JASFWO010000119.1:0-3584 GCA_050049275.1 Flavobacteriaceae bacterium
TCAAAATCTCTTGTCAAAAAATTCAACCAAGCCATAGAAAAAACAATCACTGAAAGTGAATTAAAAGCTTTTCACAAAGTTGCCGATGTCATTATGAGCAAGTTGGAAGACAAAAGCACCTTCACACTAAAAGAAATGAGCGCCTAATGAAAAATCGAAAAATTAACAAGGTAGCTGTGATCGGCTCAGGAATTATGGGCTCTGGTATTGCGTGTCATTTTGCCAACATTGGAGTCGAAGTTCTATTACTTGATATAATCCCTTCAAAAATCAACGAAAAAGAATCTCAAAAAGGTTTGACCCTTGATGATCAGGTAGTGCGTAACAGAATTGTCAACAACAATTTAAATAATGCCATAAAAAGCAACCCTGCACCACTCTATCACAACAAATTTGCAAATCGCATATCCACTGGAAACCTAGAAGACGACATCGTTAGTATTGCTGAGGTGGATTGGATCATAGAGGTGGTTGTCGAGCGCTTAGACATCAAGCAACAAATCTTCGAACGTATTGAGGAGCACAGAAAACTTGGAACCTTGGTCACATCAAACACTTCGGGGATACCAATTGCACTAATGAATGAAGGTAGGTCTGAAGATTTTCAAAAACATTTTGCTGTAACACATTTCTTCAACCCACCACGTTATCTTAAACTTTTCGAAGTTGTGCCCGGACCAAAATGCAGTGCTGATGTAACAGCATTTTTAATAGATTATGGCACTCGTTACTTAGGCAAACAATCTGTTTTAGCCAAAGACACACCCGCATTTATTGGAAACAGGATCGGCATATTTTGTATTCAAAGTCTGTTTCATCAAGTCAAAGATATGGGGCTCACTATTGAAGAAATTGACAAACTCACAGGGCCTGTCATCGGCCGACCAAAATCGGCAACATTTCGAACGGTTGATGTGGTAGGACTAGACACACTTGTTCATGTGGCCAATGGTCTGCACAAACACTGCACCAAGGACGAAAGGCGTGATGTATTTGAATTGCCCGATTTTATAAGCACGTTGATGGACAATCAATGGTTGGGATCTAAGAGTGGGCAAGGGTTTTATAAAAAATCGAAAAATAATGATGGGAGTTCTGAAATCCTGACTTTGGATTTAGATTCCATGGATTATAGAAAGAAAAAAAGAGCGCAGTTTGCCACTCTCGATAAAACAAAGTCTATCGTCAATCTCGAAGACAGATACACTGTTTTGATAGAAGGTACTGATAAAGCAGGAGCTTTTTACCGAAAAAACTTTGGTGAACTATTTGCTTATGTACAATACCGAATCCCTGAAATATCTGACGAACTCTACCGCATCGATGATGCTATGAAAGCTGGTTTTGGATGGTCGCATGGGCCTTTTGAAATATGGGATGCTGTAGGAATCAAAAAAGGTATGAAACTCATTGAAGAGGCTGGACACAAAGTTTCTGATTGGGTGGCTGAATTGGCATCAAGTGAACAAGCTCGTTTCTACAGTCTAAATGATGGTAATCGTCACTATTATGACATTCCCAACAAGAAGCTGAGTGTGATCCCTGGGCAAGAGAGCTTTTTGATCTTAGACAATAGTAGGAAAACTCAAACTGTTTGGAAAAACGATGAATGTTCTTTAATCGACCTAGGAGACGGAGTACTTAATGTTGAATTTCACTCAAAAATGAACACCATCGGAGGTGGAGTGCTTCAGGGTTTGAATAGAGGGGTGGATTTGGCTGAAAAAGAATTTCAAGCATTGGTGGTTGGCAACCAAGGTGCCAACTTTTCAGCTGGTGCCAATATTGGCATGATTTTCATGATGGCTGTTGAACAAGAATACGACGAACTCAACATGGCGATCAAGTATTTTCAAGACACAATGATGCGCATGCGTTATTCTTCTATCCCGATAGTAGCAGCCCCTCACACACTCACTCTTGGCGGTGGATGTGAATTGTGCCTCCACGCAGATAAAGTGGTAGCTGCTGTGGAGACATACATTGGGTTGGTGGAGTTTGGAGTGGGTGTTATCCCTGGTGGGGGTGGTTCTAAAGAAATGACACTTAGAGCTGCTGACTCATTTAGAAAAAACGATGTAGAGCTCAACGTGCTACAGGAATATTTCTTGACCATAGGCATGGCAAAAGTTGCCAAATCGGCTTATGAAGCTTTTGATTATGGGATCTTACAAAAAGGAAAAGACATTGTAGTAACCCAAAGCCAACAACAATTGGCCATTGCAAAACAACACGCTTTGCTTATGGCACAAACTGGCTACACAAAACCCATCATGCGAAAAGACATAAAAGTATTGGGCAAACAAGCTTTGGGAATGTTTTTAGTGGGTACGGACGCCATGCAAGCTGGAAACTACATTAGTGAACACGATAAAAAAATAGCGAATAAACTAGCCTATGTAATGGCTGGTGGAGATCTGTCACAACCTACCAGAGTTAGTGAACAATACCTGCTAGACATAGAGCGTGAAGCATTTTTATCTCTATGCACAGAGCGTAAAACACTAGAGCGGATTCAACATATGTTAAAAACCGGCAAACCTTTAAGAAATTGATTATGAAAACAGCTTACATCGTACGTGGATTTAGAACCGCTGTGGGAAAAG
This sequence comes from Flavobacteriaceae bacterium, assembly GCA_050049275.1. GTDB lineage: Bacteria > Bacteroidota > Bacteroidia > Flavobacteriales > Flavobacteriaceae > UBA724. The sequence continues at coordinate 2,607 of JASFWO010000119.1, forward strand.
CGCCCAGAGGTCTGTTTAGGTTTAAACGTCCAGACGAACTTGCCGCAGAGACCATTGAACACCTTATGACAACCCTTCCTGAAATGGATCCAGCCCTGATTGATGATGTCATCATCGGCAACGCTATGCCGGAAGCTGAACAAGGACTCAACATGGCACGTTTGATATCCCTAATGGGGCTCAAAAGTGATGAGGTACCTGGTGTGACCGTCAACAGATATTGTGCTTCTGGAATAGAAACCATTGCTATGGCAGCAGCTAAAATACAATCTGGGATGGGAAGTTGTGTCATCGCAGGGGGTTCGGAAAGCATGAGCCTGATTCCTATGGGTGGCTACAAACCATCACCCGATTATCAACTAGCAGCTGAAGGAAAAGAGGACTATTATTGGGGGATGGGACTCACTGCAGAGGCCGTGGCCAATGAATACAACATATCGCGTGAAGACCAAGATATTTTTTCTTATCAATCACATCAAAAAGCACTCAAATCGCAAACTTCTGGAAGTTTTGATCAACAGATAGTGCCCATACAGATTGAAGAAACATATTTAGATAAATCAGGTAAAAAGGCTAAAAGAAGTTATACCGTTGATCGGGACGAAGGCCCCCGAGCAGACACCAGTATAGAAGCACTGACTAAATTACGTCCTGTTTTTGCTCAAAAAGGATCTGTTACAGCTGGAAATTCCTCACAGATGAGCGATGGTGCAGCTGTATTGATGCTTATGAGTGAGGAGTTGGTGAAACAGCACAACCTAACTCCCATTGCTCGATTGGTCAGTTACGCCACAGCGGGTGTGCCGCCAAGGCTCATGGGTATTGGCCCTGTGAAGGCCATACCTAAAGCATTAAAACAGGCCAATCTTAAACTTAAAGATATTGAGTTGATAGAGCTAAACGAAGCCTTTGCTGCTCAGTCTTTGGCAGTAATTCGAGAGTTAGACATCAATCCAGAAATCGTTAATGTAAACGGTG
>JASFWO010000120.1:0-3577 GCA_050049275.1 Flavobacteriaceae bacterium
CAAGAAGATATCGATCAATGGCAGGTTGTTAGCATTAGCGCATCCGGAACGGAGTGGAATTTTGAAAACGGTCAGGCAACAGTGACAGGTGGTGGTTGGAATCAAAAAGGGATTTACCAAGCTATTGAGGTGATTGAAGGTCAAGAGTACATGATTGATTTTGATGTAAGCTCCACTTCTGGGGTAACCAATACATGGTTTGAAGTTTTTGTAGGTACTAAAGAGCCAAGAAACGGGGCTGACTACTCTGATGGAGGAGCTGTAGCTAAATTCAGCACTTGGGGAGGCTGTGCAAATGAGGCATTTAGCGGAAAAATTTCAGTTGTGGGGTGTGATTTTAATGGAGTTCAAGGTCAGTTTATTGCTGAAACAGCAGGCACTCATTATTTAGTAATTAAATGTGGCGGTGAAGACCTAAAAGAAGGTGTAACCGTTGATAATATAGAAATGCGAGCTGTAAGATAATAGTTATAGGTTTTCATATTTATTTTGATTTTCTTAGCCCTTGGCTGCTGTAAAAGCCAAGGGCTTACCAAATAACTTTTAAATGAATAACAAAAAACTTCAATCTTATTTTTCTACTAAAAATGTTATGAAACCATTTCTTTTGGCTTTGACAATATCATTGTTGCATAATTGTTCTCCATCAGACAGTGATCCAAATGACATAAATTATTTCAACAATCAGCCCCCTTCAAATCAGTCTAACCTAAGTTCTGTAGATTATTGGTTGACAGCGTCGGATAAGTCACAATTGTTTGAACTACACGAGGATAAACTCCCAAAATTTTCTACAAACATTCATTTTTCAATCCATGTAGATCCAGAAACTACATTTCAAGAAATAGATGGTTTTGGTTTTGCGCTAACGGGCGGGAGTGCCTTGCATTTGTACAATATGGATGACGTACAAAGAGCTGAATTACTGACAGAACTTTTTAGTCCTGATGGTATAGGGATTAGCTATCTCAGGGTAAGTATAGGTGCCTCGGATTTGGACCCAGATCCCTTTTCATACAATGACATTCCAAACGGGCAAACAGATGTTGATTTGGATCAATTTACAATAGAAAGAGATCAGGAATATCTCATTCCAGTCTTGAAAGAGATTTTAGCCGTTAATCCGGAAATAAAGATTCTTAGCTCACCTTGGTCAGCACCTTCTTGGATGAAAACCAACAGAAATACCATTGGGGGCAGTTTACTAGCCAAATACTTTTCAACTTATGCCAATTATTTTGTGAAATATATTGAGGCATATGCGGTTGAGGGGATTCGTATTGATGCAATAACGGTACAAAATGAACCTCTTCATGATGGTAATAACCCTAGTATGTACATGAGCTCATCCGACATGACTTCTTTTGTAAAGAACAATCTGGGTCCAGCTTTTGCCGATTCAAATATTGATACTAAAATCATAGTATGGGATCATAATCCAGACAATACCAACTACCCCATAACTATACTAAATGACCCAGAGGCAAATCAATATATTGATGGCTCAGCTTTCCATTTATATGCTGGAGACATCAAAAACCTCAGCTTGGTACATCAAGCTCATCCAAATAAGAATCTTTATTTCACTGAGCAATGGGTTAGTAGAGACTCCGATTTCGCATTGGATTTAAAGTGGCATGCTCGGGAATTGATTATTGGGGCAACACGAAACTGGTGTAAAACAGTTTTGGAATGGAATTTAGTTTCCAACCCACAATTTGAACCTCATACTGATGGTGGCTGTACATTATGCCTTGGCGGACTTACCATAGATGGTAAAAACGTTAAAAGAAATGTAGGCTACTATATCATTGCTCACGCTTCAAAACTAGTCAGACCAGGTTCAGTAAGAATACAATCAAACTATAATGACGGACTGCCTAATGTAGCTTTTAAAACACCTGACAATAAAATCGTTGTCATCGTTCTAAACGACACGGATACAGCTAAATCATTCAACATACTTGTTCCTCAGGAGCCTGTTACTGCATCTCTTAGTGCGGGTTCAGTGGGTACTTATGTATGGGACAATAAATAAAACAACTAATGACAAAAAAAAATCTATTATACATCGCATTTGTAATTACTCTTGGTTTAAGCCTTTATGCTATAGGAGGAGACCTAATATTTAAGGACGCTTTACCTCCAACATCTAAAGAAACGTTAATAAATAATCAAGCCAAGGTTTATACAACCGCTGAAAACACAACTATGAGATTGACACAATCGGCAATCTCTAGTTTTGGAGAGGCTTCTCAGCCCCTTGAAACCGAAGTGGCAATTTTTGTAAATCCAAACAAGCAATTTCAAGAGTTTCTAGGGATTGGAGGCGCCATTACAGATGCCTCTGCTGAGGTATTTTCAAAATTAACCCCAAACAAACAAAATGAACTTTTGAATGCCTATTTCTCTGAAGATGGGATCAACTACAACATCATCAGGACTAGTATTCATAGCAGTGATTTTGGTTTGGGTAGTCACACCTACATTGAGGAAGGCGACAAAGAGTTGAAAACCTTTTCCATAGAAATGGACAAGGAAAAACGCATTCCGATGATCAAAAGAGCACAAGACCTTATCAATGATGATTTGGTGTTTTATGCCAGTCCTTGGAGTCCACCAGCATTTATGAAAACCAACAACCACATGCTTCGAGGGGGCAAGTTGTTGCCGGAATACAATCAAGCTTGGGCAAATTACTATGTGAAATTCATCGATGCCTATGAAGCAGAAGGAATCCCCGTTTGGGGGGTTACCATCCAAAACGAGCCGATGGCGGTGCAGCGCTGGGAGTCTTGTATATACACTGCCGAAGAAGAAAGAGATTTCTTGAAAAACTTCCTAGGCCCCACCTTTGAAAAAGCGGGTCATGGCGATAAAAACATTGTGGTTTGGGATCACAACAGGGATCTCATCTCTCACAGAGCGAATACCATTTTTGAAGACCCCGAAGCCTTGAAGTACGCTTGGGGTATAGGATTCCATTGGTATGAAACATGGACAGGAGGTGACCCCAAATACGACAATCTTAAAAACATCAAGGAGTCCTATCCTGAAATAAATTTATTATTTACAGAGGGCTGTCAAGAAAAATTTGATCCAACTCAATATAATCGCTGGTCGAATGCTGAACGTTATGGAAACTCCATGATAAATGATTTTAATAGCGGAACGGTGGGTTGGACAGATTGGAATATCCTGCTAAATGAAAAGGGTGGCCCAAATCATGTGCAGAATTTTTGTTTTGCACCCATTCATGCGGACACGCAAACAAACGAATTGATTTATACCCCAACCTACTACTACATCGGACACTTTTCAAAATTCATTAAACCCAAAGCAAAACGAATTAGTACCACAGCGAGCAGGAGCACTATTGAGAGCACGTCTTTTCAAAACCCCGATGGTGAAATTGTAACTGTTGTGATGAATAGAACGGACGAACAAATAGACTACAAATTGGTTGTAGGATCTTCTGAAGTTCAACTAACAATATTGCCACACGCAATGCAATCAATTATTTATTAGCGATAAAATCCAATTGAACACGTTCTTTATTATAAAATGTAAGGAACGT
>JASFWO010000121.1:0-3576 GCA_050049275.1 Flavobacteriaceae bacterium
CGTAGGGTTTTGTTTATTTTTTTTTCAACAAGATTTTGCGCAACATGATCCACATAGCTTTAGGGATTTTGTCGAGCATATTGAACTGCCCTGCGCCTTTCAACCATTCACCTCCGTCTAGGACGATGGTTTCTCCGTTTAGATAGGCACCAAAATCAGAAACCATATAGGCGGCCAAGTTGGCCAACTCTTGATGTTCTCCCACACGACCCAAAGGTACTTTTTTGGCTGGATCAAATTTTTTAACCAGCGGCCCAGGCAACAACCGTTCCCATGCTCCTTTCGTTGGGAAAGGTCCTGGAGCAATGGCATTAAAACGCATTCCATACTTTGCCCATTCAACGGCCAAAGATCGTGTCATGGCCAAAACACCTGCTTTTGATACGGCAGAGGGTACCACGTAGCCCGAACCAGTAAAAGCATAGGTGGTAATGATGTTAAGGACATTCACATTTTTTTGTTTGGTCTTTATCCAGTGTTTTCCAAATACTAATGTGCAGTTTTTGGTTCCTTTTAACACAATATCGATAATTGTATCAAATGCATTGGCAGAGAGGTTTTCGGTAGGAGAAATAAAATTTCCTGCCGCATTATTCAATAACACATCGATAGGGCCAAGCTTCTCCACCACCTTTTCATGCATTTCAACCACTTGATCATATTCGCGAACATCACAGGCAACTGCAAAACATTCCCCACCTGTAAGAGAAGAAAGCTCATCGGCAGTTGTTTGTAGTTTTTCGAGATTTCGAGAAGTAATGGCTACTTTTGCTCCCAGTTCTAAAAAATACTGGGTCATCGCTTTGCCCAATCCGCTACCACCTCCTGTAACGACGATTGTTTTGCCAGAGAGGGCATCGTCTCTTAGCATTTTATCTGAATGTGTCATGCCATAAAAATACAATTTTTTATGCACGCATAACAAATTCATTCCTCCGTTAAAGAATCTAAATATTCGATAATATAGATATCCTCGTTGCTTTTTTTAAGGAAATATTGCTCACGACCATAGCGTTCCATTGCAGAAGTGTCTTTCATTTTTAGGATAAACGCCTTATCAGCTTCAATTTCTTGAATAAGGGTTTGTTTTTGTTTTTCTAATACTTTGACTTTCTGATTTAAACTCCAATAGATGCGCAGAGAATTGGTGTCGAAAAAAAGCATCCAAAAAATAAAAAAACCACTCACTAAGATATAAATGTTAGTCAATCTTTTGAACCAAGGGTTATCCCAAATTTTTTTGAGTGTCTTCAATTAGATGAATTTCTGAATGTGTTTACAAAAGTCTTGAATTTTACTCAAATCGTGTGCAGAATTGTCAAACACCAAATCTGCATGCTTCTTGTGGGGTTCTATAAATAAGTCATGCATGGGTTTGATGGTGCTCTGGAATCTGTTTTGAACCTCCAGTGGTGTGCGTCCACGTTCTTTGGTGTCACGTTTGATACGACGTTTAAGACGTGTGTCTTCATCGCTGCTCACAAAAATACTGTAGTCAAACAATGAGAATAATTCCTCATTAGTAAAAATTAAAATTCCTTCAACAACTATATATTTTTTAGGAGAAATACTTTGTCTTTGCTTATTTCTTAGATGGGTTTCAAAGGAGTAGGAGGGCATTTCTATGGATTGCCCAGACTGGAGCAGCCTCAAATGTTTTTCCAAAAGCTGAAAATCAATGGCATCTGGATGGTCAAAATTGAGTTTACAACGTTGCTCAAAACTCAGTTTCGGGTGGTTTTTGTAATACGAATCTTGAGAAATTACCCCCATGCGATCTTCTCCGATCTCCTTTTGTAAGGCATTTACTAATGTGGTTTTTCCAGAGCCTGACCCTCCACAGATTCCTATAAGTGTCATTGTTTGGCTGTAAGTTTCTCTACCATTTGTTTGGTGATCAATTTATCGTATTTATTACCCCAAGTATTCAATATAAAGTTCGTCACATCGGCAACTTCTTGATCATCTAAGCCCATAGGAGTCATCACACCGTTGTATTTGACTCCGTTTACCACAATTGGACCGTTTAGTCCGTATTTGATGCTGTTTATAGTTGCTTTGATGTCTTCTAAATAGTCGGAATTGGCTAGGGGAGGAAAGGCTTTTGGTACGCCTTTACCATTGGCCATATGGCATAGCATGCAAAAATCTTCATATACCAATTGTCCATTGGCATAGCTTTCACTTTTACGAATGTCAGTGTCTTGAGAAAACACAAAGATTGGGAAAGCGATGATCAATATAAGCCTGCTCATGTTTTTGGCACAATTTTATAGATTCCTTTGTTCTCTACAGATAAGTAAATATAACCATCAGTTCCCATAATCACATCACGTACGCGACCAATATCTTCAGCAACTTTTTCTCTGTAAATGACTTTATTGTTTTCTATAACAAGACGTTCTAGATATTCAAATTTTAGAGACCCTACCAACAGGCTGCCTTCCCATTCTGGGTATACTTCACCGCTAACAAAAGCCATCCCTGAAGGAGCAATGGATGGAATCCAATAATACAAGGGTTGTTCCATACCGGGTAGGGCAGTATTTTTGGTTATGGTGGTCCCTGAGTAGTTTTTACCATACGTTATTTTGGGCCAACCATAATTTGCACCTGTTCGAATGATGTTGATTTCATCTCCTCCTAGAGGTCCGTGTTCATGTGTCCAAATGGCTCCCGTTTTGGGATGGCGTACCATGCCCTGCGGATTTCTGTGTCCATAAGAAAAGACGGCTTTCACAGCACCATCAATACCGATAAATGGGTTGTCATTAGGGATGCGTCCGTCATCAAGTAATCGGTACACCTTTCCGCCATCTCTTGTAAGATCTTGAGGGTTGTCGTCACGTCGTCCACGGTCTCCTACGGAAAAGTATAAATAACCTTCGTTGTCAAATACAATCCTCGAACCAAAATGTCTTCCTACACGTGTGTTGGGTTGGGCTTTGTATAACAATTTGACATCCGTTAGCTTATCATCAGAAAGGGTTGCAGAGAAGAGCGCCGTATTTCCGCCTTCTTCGTCACTGTCAACGCTAGATGATTGCGTAAAGTATATTCGTTTGTTATTAGCAAAATCAGGATGAAGCGTAATGCCCATGAGTCCGCCTTGGCCACGTAAATAGGTTTCAGGAACCTTACTGACTTCATATTTTATTCCTTCTTTGAAATGAATCATTGAACCTGATTTTTCAGTGATTAGCAGGCTGTTATCGGGGAGCATAGCTAACCCCCATGGGATATCTAGCTCAGGAACAATTAGTTCTAAGTTGTAATTTATCTCGGTAGGGGTTTGTATGCTTGTGTCATTTTGGGCGCATGATCCGCACAATACCAATGCAAAAAACCAAGAAGAAAGTGTTGTTTTCATGGGGTAATTTTTTTGCAAATTAGGCAAAATGCAAAGAAAAAAAAACCAAGATATGTTGTCATTGGAAACGCTTCGAGTTAAAGTCCAGCGTTATCGTATGAATATCCAAGTTGAGGAAAGTTTTAGTCGGGATGACAGGATTTGAACCTGCGACCCCACGCACCCCATGCGTGTGCGCTACCAGGCTGCGCCACATCCCGTTAAGG
>JASFWO010000122.1:0-3561 GCA_050049275.1 Flavobacteriaceae bacterium
GACATGATCATTGCTGGTGTGAATGTTTTTCGAATCAACTTCTCGCACGCTTCCTATGACGATGTTCGCGAACGCATACAATATATTCGAGAACTGAACGATGAACTCGGCTTTAACGTGGCTATCTTGGCAGATTTGCAAGGCCCAAAACTAAGGGTTGGAAACATGGAGGATGGCGTGGAAGTGTCTGCAGGAGACAAAATTACTTTTACTACAAATAAAATTGAATTGGGTAACGCCAAGAAAGCATACATGAACTACAAGCGCTTTCCGAAAGATGTAAAGAAGGGGGAGCGAATTCTACTAGATGACGGAAAACTTATATTTGAAGTTTTAGAGGCTGACGGAAAAACAGATGTGGTTGCCAAAGTTGTTCAAGGCGGAGCGTTAAAATCTAAAAAGGGGGTCAACCTTCCAAACACCGATATCTCTCTACCTGCATTAACAGAAAAAGATGTGAAAGACGCCATATTTGCCATCGAACAAGATGTCGACTGGATCGCCCTGTCTTTTGTGCGACACAAAGAGGATATAGATGAGCTAAAGGAACTTATCAAAAAACACAGTGAATACGAAATTCCTGTTATTGCTAAGATAGAAAAGCCTCAGGCTTTAGAAAACATTAAAGAGATCGTTGACAACAGCAACGGGATCATGGTAGCTCGTGGTGATTTGGGTGTTGAAATCCCAGCCGAGGAGGTTCCTCTGATTCAAAAACAGTTGGTTTTGAGTGCAAAAGCCGCTCGCATTCCTGTCATTATAGCCACACAAATGATGGAGTCAATGATTGATGGATTAACCCCTACACGTGCCGAAGTTAACGACGTTGCAAACTCTGTAATGGATGGTGCAGACGCAGTCATGTTGTCTGGAGAAACTTCTGTAGGTCAATACCCCGTAGAGGTTATTCAAACAATGCGAAAAATTATTGTTAGTGTAGAAAACTCTCCTTTGATTGATCTACACATGCAGGCGCCTCAAAACAAAAATGATCGATTTATCACAAAATCAACATGTTATCACGCAGCTCTAATGGCCAATGAAATTGAAGCTAAAGCCATTTGTACCCTCACCAACAGCGGTTACACGGCTTACCAAATTTCAGCTTGGCGCCCCTCTGCTTCTATTTTAGTCTTTACTTCTAACAGGCGAATACTGTCCCAACTAAACTTACTTTGGGGTGTAAAGTGTCATTTTTATGATCGCTATGTCGCTACCGATGAGACCGTTACGGACGTTAACAATGTGGCTAAAGAAAAGGGCTATGTCAAAAAAGGGGATACTCTAATCAACTTAGTCGCTATGCCTGTCGCAGCTAAAGGCATGGTAAACACGCTTCGAGTATCCACCATTGAAGATTGATCTAAAGTATGTGATCTGTGACTTAGAGAGGCTTATTCGGGGTAAGGTGTATAAATTGTGTACATTTGAACCATCATGACCAACAGGCAAAAAAAAATTAATGCCCTTTTACAACAAGACTTAGCAGAAATTCTTCTAAGTGCACTCCGAAAAGAGGGGGTTCGCAACCTTGTGTTGACTGTAACAACCGTTCGATCAAGCGTAGATCTTTCTGTTGCCAAAGTATATTTGTCGGTGTTTCCGTTTAAAGAATCACATGCTGTTTTGGAGAGAATAAAGTCCAGCCTGGGCCCCATCAAAAACATGCTTGGTGCTCGTGTTCGTCACCAACTGCGTGTAGTGCCTGATTTACTTTTTTATTTAGATGACTCCTTGCATCATATTGAAGGGATTGAAAAATCTTTAAATGACCTTGACAACCCTTTAGATTCTCTCTAAACCTTATGCGTCTTCCCTTGTTTTTTGCGCGCCGTTATCGTGATGCATCAACACGATTCAATACAGTGCGTCTAATCAACCGATTTGCTGCCTTTGTGGTTGGGATAGCTGTCTGTGCGTTTTTTGTGGTGTTGTCTGTGTTTTCTGGATTAGAATTGTTCGGACTTTCCTTTTCCAGTGCTCTAGACAGTGATTTAAAGATTCGATCTGTAAGTCATTCTTCTTTTTTGGTTGATGACAAACTAGAAAAAATAGTTCGTGGGGTGGAAAATGTCGAAAGTATTGCTCCTGTACTAAAACAACAGGTTGTGCTGAGAACCAAAAGCCAAAATGCTCAAGTAACATTGATGGGTGTTCGAGACGATTATGCTTTTACTGTGCCTATTGAAAGTCTCATGGCTTTGGGTGGGTGGCCTGTCTTTAAGTCTAATGAGATTGTGTTGGGCTATGGTACTGCATCAATCCTCGGGTTGGGGCTCTATGGTCAAGATGGATCATTACAGTGTATGGTGCCCAAGCAAGAAAGAGTCAGTCCAACCGACCCACAGCCTTTTCGTTCTGAAGAGGCGATTGTTATGGGAGTATTTCAATTAAGTGATGATTTGGACTATAAATTTGCCTTTGCTTCCGAGTCGCTCGTTAGGCGGCTTTCGCCGACTGGTGCGGGTATGTATAGCGAGTTGCTCATTAAATTGACTGACCCTGCTGCTGTAGATAGGGTAAAGGATCAGCTAGTACGTCTTCTTGGTGATGAATATGTAGTTCTAAAAAAATCAGAGCTTAATCCTGCTCTTTATCAGATGTTACAAACAGAACGCTTGGTTTTATATATGATTCTTTCCCTTGTCCTTGCCATTGCTTTATTCAATGTGGTGGGGGCAATTATTATGATGGTTTTGGACAAAAGAAACAACCTTAAAACTTTGGTTGCTCTAGGTGCTCCAGTACATATGTTAAGACGCGTGTTTTTTATTCAGGGCTTGTTGCTTAGCGCTGTAGGTGGTGGTGTGGGGCTTTGTGTGGGTTTGGTTTTGGTAGCTGCCCAATATTGGGGCGGTTTGATAAATGTTCCTGGCACAACTTTGGGGTACCCTGTGGTCTTTTCAGTTGAAAACATGGTGGTTTTGCTGGGGGTGTGGGGTGGTTTTTCAGCAATCGCCGCTTGGTTAGCCTCAGTTGTTGTGCGTCCTCGATTGTTAAATTAGAGTTGCTGTTTTTTCGAAGTTGGTTTCAACCTCGTCAAACACAGCAAAAACATCGACCGAATCATCTGAAGTTACCATGCGTTGGCGGTACTCTTTAAAATGGGGAATTCCTTTAAAATAGTTTGTATAATGACGTCGTGTTTCAAAAACCCCTAACTTCTCGCCTTTCCATTCGATGGCCATCTTTAAATGGCGTCGAGCCATTTCGGTGCGATCTTTTATCGTGGGCTCCGGAAGGTGGTTCCCTGTTTTAAAAAAATGCTTTACTTGTTTAAAAAACCACGGGTTCCCAATACTTGCTCGTCCTATCATCGCACCATCTAGTCCGTAATCATCACGCATACGTTGGGCTTGCTCTGGAGAGTCAACGTCACCGTTTCCAAAAACAGGAATATGCATTCTTGGGTTGTTTTTTACCTCCGCTATAGGCTTCCAGTCTGCTTCGCCTTTATACATTTGAGCCCTTGTGCGGCCATGAATAGAAATCGCTTTTACCCCCACATCTTGCAAGCGTTCGGCCACCTCAACAATATGGATGCTGTTGTGGTCCCAACCA